>CAOJXM010000085.1 GCA_948465625.1 uncultured Clostridium sp.
AATTGAAGACCCACATAACTTAGGTTCCATTATTAGAACAGCAGAAACAGCAGGAGTACATGGTATTATTATACCAAAAAGAAGAGCTGCTTCGGTCAATAGTACAGTAAGCAAAGTATCAGCAGGAGCGGTTCAACACATGAAAATTGCAAGAGTAAATAACATAAACGAAACCATACAAACTTTAAAAGAAGAAGGAGTATGGATTTGTGGGACCGATTTGGAAACCAACAAGTATTATTATAACCAAGACCTAACAGGTCCAATTGCCATTGTAATCGGAAGTGAAGGATTTGGCATGAGTCGATTGGTAAAACAAAATTGTGATTTTTTGGTAAAAATTCCAATGAAGGGAAAAATCACATCATTAAATGCTTCGGTTTCTACTGGAATTATTGTATATGAGTCAGTAAAACAAAGGAATACGAAAGGAAGAAAGTAATATGAAAAAGAAAAAAAGTAT
Source organism: uncultured Clostridium sp. (assembly GCA_948465625.1). Lineage (GTDB taxonomy): Bacteria > Bacillota > Clostridia > TANB77 > CAG-508 > CAOJXM01. The sequence goes on from CAOJXM010000085.1 coordinate 464, forward strand.
TATCATTGTATTAATTGTAATTTTACTTCTATTAGTGGTAGCAGCAGCAGGAGCCTACCTTTATTTGGCAACAGATTTATTCAAATCAAATGCGGAATTGTTCTATGAATATATGGGCAAAAATACAGAACTAGCAGAAATGGTAAAGCTAAATAACAATTCAATTGGACAAAATGATAAATATACAACAAAAGTAAAAATTGGTTTTGACTTAACTTCTACCGATGTAGAATTAGCGGATGAAACCTTACCTGCCAGAAATTTTTCCATTGAATACAATGGGAAAACAGATAAAGAAAATCGATTAGCATCAGCAGAGGCAAAATTAAAATATTTGACCAATGATTTGTTTAGTGTAAAATATCTTCAAAATGGTGATGTATATGGAATAAAATCAGATGAAGTCATTAACAAATACTTGGCTTTTGAAAATAATCATTTACAAGATTTGGCAGCTAAATATCAAATTGAAGGAGATTTTCCTGATAAAATTTCTTTTGAAAAAGTAAGCAAGTCAATTACCAAACAAGAGTTAGAGACCATAAAAAATACCTATTTACCAATCCTACAAAACAGTATTCCAGAGGAAGCATTTTCAAAGAAAAAGGATGTTGCAATTAATGTATATAATAAAAATCTTAGTGTAAATGAGTATTCATTGGTTTTAAACAAAACGCAAGTACAACATATTTTAATACAAGTTTTAGAAACACTAAAACAAGATACAGCAACTTTAAATATTTTACTAGATAGAACAGAGTATGAAACTGTAGAAGAATTAAAAGAAGCAATTCAAAACCAGATAAATGAAATGAACTTAAATAAAGAGGAAATAGTAGGATGTTTGGTAATCAACTTATATGAGAGTCAGGGTACATTGCATCGAACAGAAATTATAATTCAAGAGGAAGCAATAACCATTGATTTTGATAAAAGTGAAACGACCACTTCTAAAAGAGCCTTAATCACAACAAAAGCACTAGAAATTGGTGGAGAATATATTTTAGATAGTATTGAATTGGTGCAAGGTGACAGCAATGGAAGCAAACAAAACATTATTATTTTTAAATTGAGTAATGAAGACCAACAAAATTTAACTGTATCATTTCAAAAGAAAGAAAATAGGAGTGATGCATTAACAGAGAATATAGCGATTAATATAAATGCGAATGATGAAACCTATATTGGAATTACAATGGATAAACAAATAGAGTTTGTAGATGAAATAGAAATTGAGAAATTGGATGATACAAATTCAGCCAAATTTAATGATTTTACACCAGAATATGGATTGCAAACAATAGAGGCAATTACGATGAGGTTAACACAAGTATTTACTGAAAAATGGATTCAATTGATGACCACAGAAGTAACTGGGCAACAAGGTGGTAGTATGAATGAGCCACAGCCTACCAATCCAATAGTGCAACCAACCCCAACACCAGAAAATACAAATACATTAGAGCCTAACAATCAAACCAATACGACCATGGAAAATAATACGGTAGAGCCAAGCAATGAATTTACGCCAATTACACCAGTAGAAGACGATAATCAAGTGAATACAACCATTTAAAAAATCAAGGAAATATAACGAGTAAGCAGGTTATATTTCTTCTTTTTTTAACATATATATGTAAAAAAAGCTAGGGGGATAAACAATGAATATAGAGAAATCAAATTTAACAATGGGAAACCAAAAATGTACGAATAATGTTGTGAATTTATTTAAAGGGATTATTTTTTCTATTTTAATTACATTAGTTTTGCTATTTGCCTTTGCTGCAATATTGACCTATAGTGATATGCAAGAAAGTAGCATACCAGTAGTAACGATAGCGATTACTGCTATTAGTATATTGATAGGAAGTTCTATTAGTACCATAAAAATCAATAAAAATGGAATTATCAATGGTGGGATTATTGGTTTTGTATACATCTTTTTGTTATACATTTTATCTAGTGTGGTAAAAATAGGATTTGCTTTAAATGCGTATTCTATTGTTATGATGATATTGGCCATTGTTGCTGGTATGGTAGGTGGAATTGTAGGGGTAAATATAAAGAAAAAATAAGAAAAGTGTCAACGAATGTCGAACTCCTGAATATAATATACTAAACACTAAGATAGTGTTTGACAGGAGGGGAAAGCTATGTTTGAAAATGGATGTGAAAAAAGAAAATGTTGTGTTGATATCATTATTACAATATTGGTAAGTTTGTTAACTGCTACACTAGGAATTATTCTTGGAGCCGTATTTGCTGCAGTTATATTAACACAATTAGGAGCAATCATCCTATTTGCAGTTTTAATAGCAATTCTTTTAGTTTTAAGAATTATTATGCTTGTATGTGATAGAAAATGCTGCAAAAAAACTGGTTGCTAATAGAATTAAAAATTCCTTAGCCCAAATGGGTTAGGGAATTTTTGCGTAAATTGGTTTTACACCTTGTTTGACAAAGGAAAGAGAAAAGAAATTAAAAAAACAAACAGAATGTTGACTAATTTCATAACAAATGATAGTATGTAAAAGTAAAGGAATAAAAGTACTGAAAGAAAAGATAGATTATTTCCAAAAGAATAAAAAAAGAGAAACAGGAAATAATAGAAAGAAAAAACTAAGGGAGGAAAATTGGATGAAAAAGAAACAAAAAAAGTTAATGAAAGAGGAACTAGGAATTACTTTAATTGCTTTAATTATTACGGTAATTGTGATGTTAATTTTAGCAGGTGTAGCAATTAATTTGACGATAGGAGAGAATGGCATTTTTAAGAAATCAGATGAGGGAGCAAAAATTTATAAGAATGCAACTAATAATGAAGCGACTAGCTTAAATAGTGCAGATAAGGAAATGGGAGATTTATTAAACCAATATTATAGTGCAAACAAACCAGGAAAGCCAAATAGTAATGGAATTTATACAGAAAATAGTACGATTAATGGAGGAACTTCAGAAGCCTTTAATCCAGAAATACCAAAAGGATTTAAGCCAAAAGATGAGGGGAGTGCAGAGTGGGGAGATGGAACCACTTCACCAACAGAGGAAGCGGTACAAGCAGGACTAATTATTGAAGATGCAGAAGGAAATCAGTTTGTTTGGGTGGCAGTTGATGGAATAAAAGTAAAATTGAATCGATATAGTTTTGCTGAAAATGGAGTTGGAACAGAACAAGGAGAGGATAGCATAGAAAGATGTTATGAAGCAACAAGTTCGAATCAAGGAAATACTGTAGCCAAAGACATTGATGCATTTAAGACAAGTGTGGCAGAGCATGGAGGGTATTATATAGCAAGATATGAGGCGAGTTATGGAACAGATGGAAAGCCAAATTCAAAGGTATCAACAGGAATGCCAGCTACAGATAATGGAAAAGAATATGCACCAACAATTGAAGGACAGTTGTGGAATAATATAACTCAGCCAGATGCTGCGACTGCATCTCGAAATATGTATGATAGTAGTTATGGAGCAACGAGTGATTTAGTAAACAGTTATGCGTGGGATACAGCGATTGTATTTATTGAAAGATATTCAGGAGATATGCTTTATGCTAGGAGATCTTCTTTCAATGAGACATTAGCCAATACAGGAACAAATGGAGATGAAAAATGTCATATTCATGATATGGCAAGTAATTGTGAAGAATGGTCAACAGAAACATCTAGGCATGAAAATGGACCTTGTGTTTATCGAGGAGGAATGTGTGGTGGAAGTATCTCCTATACAAGTACACGTCTGTCATGGTTTCCACCTGCTGCCGAGAGTAACGCTAGTTTCCGTGCAATCTTATATTTATAATATTTAAGTGTATAAGTAATTCCCCAATGCTTTAATCATTGCGGGAATTTTTCTGCCTCAAAATTGACATATTGCAAAAAAAACGATATAATAGAAAAGGGAAAATAAGAAAAAATTAAGAATTACTAAAGACAGATTTAAGAATTATCTTGTAAGATAAAGAAAACAAGTAAAAGATGGGGTAAAATATGGAGTTAGAAAAGAAAGAAAAAATAGTAACAATGATAATGAAACTGTTTTGGGTATTTATAATTGGTAGTTTAATTGGCTATCTGGTAGAAAGTATCGTGGGGTTAGTACAAGAAGGGCATTGGGTATCTAGAAAAGGATTATTGTATGGACCGTTTATACCAGTTTATGGAATTGGTATTTTAGCCTATTACTTTAGTGTACCTAAAATAAAAGGAATATCAAAAGTATTTTTATTTAGTATGATTATGGGTGGTTTAGTAGAATATATGTGTTCCTTCATTCAAGAGAAATGTTTTGGAACGGTTTCTTGGGATTATACCCATTTATGGCTAAACATTAATGGTAGAACCAGTTTGCTACATTGTTTGTATTGGGGAACTGGTGGTGTACTATTTATGCAATATGTGTATCCCATGATTGAGAAAATGGATGAATATTTAAACAATGCAAACTTTAAAAGTTTAACAACTGCATTTGTAATATTTATGATTTTTAATATATCCATTTCGTATATGGCAGCCAATAGGCAAGAAGCTAGAATGAGAAAAATAGAACCAATTTCGAAAATGGATTTGTTTTTAGATCGATATTATCCAGATACCGTAATGGATAAAGTATATGCGAATAAGCAACCAAGAATCGGTCAATAAATTATACATTTAAAGCAACAAAAACAATGGAAAATAAAGAGATAGCACAATACCAATATGATATTGTATACTATCTCTTTATTTTTGAAAATTAATGTGGTTTGCAAGTTGCCAATACAATAAAAGTATTAACATCGTCTATCAGGTGCTTGAGTGAGTTTTTTTCATAAAGGAATGTCTCG
>CAOJXM010000086.1 GCA_948465625.1 uncultured Clostridium sp.
ACTCTTTTTGAAACTTTATATGAAAATAATATTAATATGCATATGATTAGTACATCAGAAATAAAAATATCCGTTTTAGTAAATCAAACCATGGCAGATAATGCATTAAAAGCGTTGCATTATAAGCTAATGGAAAATTAATCAGCAAGAACCGCTAGCTTTCGCTAACGGTTCTTGTTTTGTTACGGATGAAAACTGATTTTGGGAAGGGAAACAATAAAGGTTTCCAGTTTGACATTGGCAGAAGGTGCTATATAATTCTTCACATCTTTGCCGAGATTGGGCTGTTTGATGCTTACCATGTGCGTATGTCCAACAAAATCGGTAGAAAAGTTGAAATTGCCATAGACAATTTCTAAGCCATTTTCATGCTTTTCCACCAGTCCCAGTTCGTCCAAGGTCCGCAAACTTGCAATCGAAAAATTGTACCATTTCATTCCAGATTCAATTTCTGGAATGATTGGTGCCACGTAGTCTTCCCAAAATCTACTTGCATCAGTATTTCTCATAATCAATACCTCCATACAATGAAAAGATATTATTAGTTACGTGCCTTATTTGGCATTATGTTGATTATAGCATGAAATAAAATAAAAATCAATTTTCTAGCAAATATTGCTATATTTTGTAAAATATTATATAATAAGTGTTGTGAAAAAGAGAAGAAAGGTTGGTAAAAATATGAGAGCATTAATTAGTGTATCAGACAAAACAGGAATTGTAGACTTTGCAAAAGAACTAGAAAAATGTGGAGTAGAGGTAATCTCTACAGGGGGAACCTATAAAAAATTAAAAGAAGAAGGAGTAAAAGCAATTGAAATATCAGAATTAACGGGATTTCCAGAATGTTTAGATGGTAGAGTAAAAACCTTGCATCCTAAAGTACATGCTGGGATATTAGCCATGAGAAGCAATCCAAATCACATGCAACAACTAAAAGATTTAAACATTGATACTATTGATTTTGTAGTAGTAAACTTATATCCATTTAAACAAACCATTTTAAAAGAAGGAGTAAGTAGAGAAGAAGCAGTAGAAAATATTGATATTGGTGGACCTACCATGTTAAGAAGTGCTGCTAAAAATTATCAAGATGTAGCCGTTATTACCGATCCAGCAGATTATAGCAAAATACTAGAAGAATTAAAAAATGAGGGAAAGGTCTCTTTAGATACCAAATTCTATTTAATGCAAAAAGTATTTGAACATACTGCAAACTATGATGCTATGATTTGTAAATATATCAAAGAACAAAGAAAAGACGAAAGTTTTCCAAATGAGTTAACTTTAACTTATGAGAAAGTACAAGAAATGAGATATGGAGAAAATCCACATCAAAAAGGTGCTTTGTATAAAGAAATTGGAAAATGTGAAGGTTCATTAACAGTTGCAAAACAATTAAATGGAAAAGAATTATCCTTTAACAATATCAATGATACCAATGGTGCTTTAGAGTTATTAAAAGAATTTGAAGAACCAACCGTAGTTGCTTGTAAACATGGTAATCCTTGTGGGGTAGGAAGTGCTAATACAATTTACGAAGCATGGAAAAAAGCATTTGAAGCTGATAAAACCTCTATTTTTGGTGGAATTGTTGTAGTAAATAGGGAATTAACTGTAGAAATGGCACAAGAAATGAAAGAAATTTTCTTAGAAGTAATTGTAGCGCCTTCTTATGAAAAAGAAGCATTAGAACTATTAAGCACAAAAAAGAATTTAAGAATCTTAGAATTGCCAAACATTTCTATCAAACAACCAGAAGGAGCTTATGATATTAAAAAAATCAATGGTGGAATGATTGTACAAACAGTTGACGCTAAATTATTAGACGAATATGAAGTGGTAACCAATCGAAAACCAACGCAAGAAGAATTAGAAGATTTATTCTTCACTTGGAAGATTGTAAAATATGTAAAATCAAATGGAATAGCTTTAGGAAAAAATAAACAATCCATTGGAATTGGACCAGGACAAGTAAATCGAATTTGGGCAACCAAACAATCCGTAGAACATGCAGAAGAACTGATTGGAAAAGGAGTAACAAAAGGAGCCGTTTTAGCCTCTGATGCATTCTTCCCATTTTATGATTGTGTAGAAGAAGCACACAAAGCAGGTATAACTGCAATCATCCAACCAGGCGGGTCAATCAAAGACCAAGATTCTATTGATAAATGTAATGAATATGGAATCGCTATGATATTTACAAAAATGAGACACTTTAGACATTAATAGGAAAAATAAGATAAAAAGTGCAAGGGAAAAGAAATTTAACCCTTGTATTTTTTTGCTTTTTTGTTCTAAATAAGCTTGTTTGCGAATATATTATTTAAGAAAGAGAAAATAGAAGAGAAAAGGAGTGAAAAACTTATGACAGTAGAGGAAAGAAAAGGTCTTACGAATAATATTATTCAAAACTTGGTGTTAGAAAATAGAGGAAAACTAAGTATCTCTGGAGTATTAGATGTATTAAGCTTTGATGATCAAGTGGTAATTGTAGAAACAGAATTAGGATTGCTAACCATAAAAGGAGAAGATTTAAGAATTAATAAGTTGAGTATTGATACTTCTGAAGTAGTAGTAGAAGGCGACATTTATAGTATGAACTACAGTGAAAAAGAAATGGAACGAAAGAATGGTGGGGGACTATTAGGTAAAATTTTTAAATAGGAAAGGTGCTTATCAATGGGAAATAATCAGGCTTATACCTTTTTATTATTTATATTAAATGGAATCTGTATTGGAATATTCTTTGACCTTTTTAGGATATTAAGAAAAACGTTTAAAACCAGTGATTGGATTACTTATATAGAAGATGTTGTATTTTGGATTTTATCTGGAGTAATTACCTTATACTTTATCTTTGCCTTTAATCATGGAGAAATTAGACTTTATCTCTTTTTAGGCATTCTATTAGGAATTGTATTTTACATATTATCAATTAGTAAATACTTTATCAAGGTAAATGTATTTATAATTGATACCATTAAAACAGTTCTAGGTAAAACCATTGCAATTATCTTGTATCCAATCAAACAGGTACTAAAATTGATATTATTTCGACCAATTTCTTTTGTATTTATCAATCTAAAGAAATTGTATATACAAAATATTACAAAAATATTTAAAAAAACTACAAAAAAGCAAATATAAAGAAGGATTTTTAGAAGAATTGTAGAAAATATATAATGTCTATATTTTCTTAGGGAAATATGGAATAATGATGATAATGGAGAGATTAAAGTTACATATGAAGATGAAAAAGTTTTTGAAAACAATATTTATCGTTGCTATCCTTATCTATGTATCAACCATTTTTATAGACCAACAAAAATCATTAGCTGCCTATAAAAATGAGCAAAAAGTGTTAGAAGATAAGATACAACAACAAAAAGAATATAAAGAAGAACTGCTAACCACAAAGGAGAATTTATCATCTCCAGAATATATCGAGGAAATAGCACGTGATAAATTAGATATGTATTTACCAAACGAAAGAGTATATATCGATGTTGCCAAATAGAATCCATAAAACAGTCAAAAGTTTTATGGATTTAATTATATGAAATAAAAAAATTGCAAAATATGTAAATATTTTAATAAACTTTATATAATTACTGGTAAAATATAGGAATATATGATAAAATGGATGTAAATTTAGTAAGGGGGTATAAAATGATATATGAAGATATGTCGTTAATTGAATTAAAACAATTGGCAAAAGAAAGAGAAATTAAAAATGTATCAAAATTAAAAAAAGATGAACTAATTGAGATATTAAAGCAAAACCAAGAAGTGGAGGAAAATACCATAGAAACAGAAAAATTTGAAAAGATAGATGCTCAAACAGGTTACAAAATTACAAATGAAGATGATGAAATCGTAGAAGGAATTTTAGAAGTATTACCAGACGGGTATGGTTTTTTAAGAGGCGACAACTATCTATCAACTTCAAAAGACGTATATATCTCACCTGTTCAAATAAAAAGATTTCGATTAGACACAGGAGATAGGGTAAAAGGAATTGCACGTTATCCTAAAGAAAGCGAAAAATTCCCAGCATTAATATTTGTTGGCGAAGTAAATGGAGATTCTCCAGAACATGCCTATAGAAGAAAATCATTTGATGATTTAACTCCAATTTATCCAAATCAAAGATTGCATTTAGAAACATCACCTAATGAATATGCCATGAGATTAATCGATTTAATTTCACCAATCGGAAAAGGTCAAAGAGGAATGATTGTTGCTCCTCCTAAAGTAGGAAAAACCACTTTGTTAAAGAAAATCGCAAACAGTATCTCTCAAAATAATCCAGAAGTAGAATTAATAGTATTGTTAATAGATGAAAGGCCAGAAGAAGTTACAGACATGAAGCGTTCCATTAAAGGAGAAGTAATTTATTCAACATTTGATGAATTACCAGAGCATCATGTTAAAGTAGCTGAAATGGTATTAGAAAGAGCAAAAAGGCTAACAGAACAAAATAAAGATGTAGTAATCCTATTAGATAGTATTACAAGATTAGCAAGAGCTTATAACTTAGTAATTCCATCATCTGGAAGAACCTTATCAGGTGGATTTGACCCTAGTGCCTTACATAAACCTAAAAAATTCTTTGGAGCTGCTAGAAATATTGAGCGTGGTGGAAGTTTAACCATACTTGCCTCTGCTTTAATTGAAACTGGTAGTAGAATGGATGAGGTTATCTTTGAAGAATTTAAAGGAACTGGTAATATGGAAGTACATTTGGATCGAAAACTATCAGAAAAACGTATTTTCCCAGCAATTGATATTAATAAATCAGGAACGAGAAAAGAAGATTTATTGTTATCAAAGAAAGAATTAGAAACTGTATTTGCTTTAAGAAAGGCATTAAATAGTATGCCAGTTGCAGATGTTACAGAGCAATTGTTAAATCAATTGGTTGCAACCAAAACAAATGACGAGTTTTTAAATAAAATGGAATATTTTTTAGCAAAGTTTAAATAAAAATAAAGGTACAAAGGAAAGAAAATGGAACTAATAAAAATGCTAATAGCAATTGCTATTTCTAGTGTTATCATTTGCGGTTCACTAGCAATGTGGGGAATTCTTTTAGTTAAACTTTATAAATGGTATAATACACTTAAAGAATATCTTATCAATAATCAAGGGAAGGGAAGAGATGGTTGCTCTCAGAATGCAGGAGAAAAGAGTGTTACTAGATATTTGGAGCAACTAAATCAACCTAAACATATTATAAATAATATCTATATAAATGATAATGGCAAGAGTAGGCAGATAGAC
>CAOJXM010000087.1 GCA_948465625.1 uncultured Clostridium sp.
AATAACTATTACATATCTACTTTTTTACGGATTAGTAGGAGTAACTATCATAAATATTGCTTTGTTAGTCATCATCTGTTGGTTACTTCATAAGTAATAAAAAATAACCGTTCTGCTTTTGGTCGAGTAAACGGTTATTTTAATTGTTTTTCGGCAACCACTTTGTGGTTTCTCATTTCTTATTTTATTATACACAGATTTCTTATATTTGTCAAATGCAATTTTGAAAAACCTTCTTTCTTAATTTATCTGATTGATTGTCATTTCTTTTGTTCCAATATACACATCTCTGTTTCCATCTAGTTTATGCATTTTTATAATAGTATAATTATCATAATGATATTCCATACTGCCACCATCTTTATAGACTTCTGCATTCGGAAAATCTTTATTGGCTTTTACAATTAAGCCATCTATCGTCATCTTTCCGCTTCTTAGAGCCTCTTCCAATGCTATCGTTTTATCCTCTATCGTAATCATCACTTCATCAATTCCATAGTAATATAAATTGTAATCTGAATTGGATGGGTTTAATTCCTTGTTGTTTAGTATTTTTGTTTTCTTCTTCTCTTTTGCTTCTTTTACTGTTAATGTAAATTCTTCATATCCCTCTATTAAAATTTCATTTGTGTCTATTTGTGCTGGATAGGTTTCTTTTATATAACCAGTGTAACAAATAATTACTTTCCTTCCTATGCCATATAAATAATCTTTATGGTCTTCTCCATAATTAATTCTAATTTTGTCTGCTGATTTTCTTTCTGGTTCATCTTCGTTTGGTTCCACTATCATATAGGTAGTGTTTTCTTCTAATACAGTACCTACAAAACAATTCTTATCTTGTGTTAAGTTTTCATCTTGACTGGTTTTGTTGCTTTGCTCTTTTTGGTTATCATGGTTTTTAAGAGCTACCTCATTTCTATTACTAGCATCTTTTAAATAAAATACAGCAGAAGTAACTAAGAGTAAAATCATTGCCATAACTACCACTAAAATAATTCTTTTTTTCATATTATCACCTTTTCCCTTTCTATTATTTAGACAATCTCTTTCTTGCTTTTAGTTGGTGTTTTGTAAAAATAATAGAAAAAATAATTGTTAGGATAAAAAATATGCTTGAAATCCCCATAAATCCTATTCCTATATAGTTTGGTTCATGATTTGCCTCTGGTATTTGGATTGTATTTTCTAGTGTTTCTGAAGCATTATCTTCTAAAATACTTTCATCTTCTTTTTTTGTTTCTTCTATCGATGTTTGGTTTTCATTCTCCTCTTGTATGATTTCATTTTTTATGCTGTTTGTTTCAGCTTCCGTTTGTGAATCTATCTTTTTTGGATTTTTTAATGTAATCATACCTAATGTTGCTGTTACAATAAACATTCCTAAATTACTTAATAATATTTTTAAAGTATGAACCGCTTTATAATATTTCCACTTTACGGTTCCTATCGGTGTTTTTAACATTTTTGCAATTTCCTCAAAGGATAAGTCTGCTAATATTTTTAAAGAGATGATTTCTTTTTCTTTCTGATTAAGTCCACTTATCAGATTATGATAACTATCTTTTTCTATTATTTTATTTATCTCACTGTTCTTATCTTCTATTTCATATATCTCCTCTAAACGAAGATGGTTATTTCTTTTTTTCCAAAAGTTGATTGCTTCGTTTTTGGTTATGGTATATAACCAACTTGCTTCACTTTTAGAGGGTAATTTGCTTTTATCTATGGTATATATTTTGGTAAATACTACTTGAACAATCTCTTCTGCATCTTGCTTATTTTTTACAATGCTAAAGGCAATACCGTATACTAGCTTACTACACATATGATATAATTTTTCAAATGCACTTGTGTTGTTTTCCTTTATCTGTGTAAATAATTCACTTAACTTCTCTTTTTTTATTTTCTCCATTTTAGTGACCCTTTCTTTCTCTTTATTTATACCACATTTTGAATGAAAAATAAAGATTAGAATTTCCTCTAATCTTTATGGTTATTGTTTGGTTTTGTTTGGCTATCTTATCCTATTTAATTCTTTTTCCATTCATGATATAGTATTTTCTATGTTTTTTTGTCAACCTGTTTTCTTTTATAATTTAAAATCAGAACTTCATCTATTTACTTAAAAAAGTTTATAGATGAGTTCTGATTTTTCTTATATCCAATTACAAGTGTAATACTCTTGCTTTAATTTCTTTTGTTTTTCCTGCATTCCAGAAGTTTTCTCCTAAGTATCCACAAGTTCTTCTTGTAACATTCATTTTGTTGTGGTCTTTGTTATGACATTGTGGACATTCCCATTCGTTGTTTTCGTTTATGATGATTTCTCCATCAAATCCACATTCATGACAATAGTCTGATTTTGTATTGAATTCTCCATATTGTACATTTTCATAGATGAATTTTACTACTTCTTCTAATGCTTTTAGGTTCTTGTCCATGTTTGGTATTTCGATGTAAGAAATGGCTCCTCCTGATGATAGGTCTTGGAATTCACTTTCAAATTTTAGTTTACTAAAGGCATCTATTTTTTCTCTTACATCAACATGGTAAGAATTGGTGTAATATCCTTTGTCTGTAATGTCTTCAATGCTTCCATATTTTTCTTTATCGATTCTTGCAAATCGATAGCATAGGCTTTCTGCTGGTGTTCCATATAGAGCAAATCCAATTCCCGTTTCTTTTTTCCACTTGTCAGTTGCTTCTCTTAAGTGTTTCATTAGTCTTAGTGCAAAGTCATGTCCTTCTGGTGCTGTTTGGGATACCCCTTTTACTAATTTGGTTACTTCATATAGTCCAATGTATCCTAATGACATGGTTGAGTAACCGCCTTTTAGTAATTTATCAATGGTTTCTCCTGCTTCTAAACGTGCAATTGCTCCATATCTCCAATGGATTGGGCTGATGTCTGCTTTGGTTCCTAATAGGGCATAGTGTCTACACATTAGTGCTTCGTAACATAATTCTAGTCTTTCATCTAGTAGTTTCCAGAATTTTTCTTCGTCTTGTCCTGCTATAATTCCGATTTGTGGTAGGTTGATACTAACGACTCCTTGGTTAAATCTTCCCTCAAATTTGTAGTTTCCATTTTCGTCTTTCCAAGGTGATAAGAAACTTCTGCATCCCATTGGTCCAAATACATTTCCTTTATAGTTTTCACGCATTTTTTTAGCAGAGATATAGTCTGGATAAAATCTTTTTGAAGAACATTTTACTGCTAATTGGGTTAAGTAATCATATTCTCCCCCTTTTAAACAGTTATGTTCATCTAATACATAGACTAATTTGGGGAATGCTGGTGTAATGTAGACTCCTTTTTCGTTTTTGATTCCTTTTAATCTTTGTTTTAAGATTTCTTCTATTATCATGGCATTTTCTTTGATGTATTCGTCTTCTGCTTTTAGGTTTAAGAATAAGGTTACAAATGGTGATTGCCCATTTGTTGTCATTAATGTGTTGATTTGGTATTGTATGGTTTGTACTCCTGCTGCTAATTCGGTTTTTAGTCTTTGATTGGTTAGGTCTTCGATTATTTCTTGGGTTAGTTTTCCTTTATAGCTACTTTCTATTTCTTTTTTGAATTTGTTGTAGCTTTTTCTTAGGTATTTTCCTAAGTGGCTAATGTCTACTGATTGTCCACCATATTGGCTACTTGCTACTGCTGCAATGATTTGTGTCATAACGGTACAAGCTACTTGGAAGCTTTTTGGACTTTCGATTAGTTTTCCATTCATAACGGTTCCATTGTCTAGCATGTCTTCTATGTTGATTAAACAACAGTTGAAGATGGGTTGTAAGAAGTAGTCTGCATCATGGAAGTGTAATACTCCGTCTTCATGTGCTTTGCTGATTTTTTCTGGTAATAGAATTCTTTTGGTTAGGTCTTTTGATACTTCTCCTGCAATTAGGTCTCTTTGGGTAGAGGCAATGATTGCATTTTTGTTTGAGTTTTCTTCCATTAATTCTGTGTTTGTGGTTTTGATTAAGCCTAGGATGGATTCGTCTGTGGTGTTTTGTTTTCTTACTAATGCTCTTGTATATCGATATACAATATATTTTTTGGCTAATTCAAATTTTTTGATTTCCATTAGTTTTTCTTCTATGATGTCTTGTATGTCTTCTACTAATATTCTTTTTTTGTCTAATGCTTCTATATATTCTGTTATTTCTTTTATTTCTTCTTTACTCGCTCTTTGTGATGGTTTTACTTCTTTATTGGCTTTTTCGATTGCAATTGCTATCTTTTCTTGGTTGAATTCTACTGCTCTACCATCTCTTTTTATTACTTTCATTTGATTACCCCCTTAACTTTTTCTTCCCTTATTATATCGCAAGATGAGTAAAAAAATGTTGCAATTGCAACTTTTTTTAAAATATTTTTTTTTGTCTTTGGTAACCATTGTGGCTGTTTATTTTGGCGAATTATTTCATTTTTGTTACAGTTTTATGACATTGAAAAATGTTTTAAGTTAAGTTATACTAAGATAAGAGGGTGAGAGTATATGTTAGAAGGTTTTACGATTTCTGATTTTGTAAAAGATTTTAGTTGCAATTGTAGAAAGGTGCAACAGAAGTCTTTTAAGAAGAATACGGTTATTACTACTTATATGCAAAATCGTAGTCAATTTTGTATTTTGGTAAGTGGTAGTGCTGATTTAATCCGATATAATTTGAATGGAATTAAAACGATTGTAGAGCATTTTGTGACCAATGATTTGTTTGGTGAGATTTTTTATACGATTAATTTGAATAATGAGTTGTTTGTTTTGGCTAAAGAGGATTGTACTGTTTTGTTTTTTGATTATAATGATATTCATACGAAATGCAAAAAAGATTGCAAGTTTCATGCAACCTTGTCATCTTCTTTGCCAGAACTTATTTTGAATAAAGTGATTGATTTGAATTTGCGTATCGAGGTTTTAACGAAACGAACGATTCGCGAAAAGATTTTGTTTTATTTTGATTCGCTTTCTACTAGAAAGTTAAGTAAGTCTTTTATTCTTCCTTTTTCTTTGACAGATTTAGCCGATTACTTAAGTATTGATAGAAGTGCTATGATGCGAGAGATGAAGGTTTTAAAGGAGGAAGGCTTTATAAAAAAGAATAAGAATAAGATTACTTTGTTATATTAGTTTTTTCATTCTTTCCATGGCTTCTATTGTTTTTTGTTTGGTGTTAAAGGCTGTTAATCTAAAATAGCCTTCTCCATTTTTTCCAAATCCCACCCCTGGTGTACCAACAATATGGCTTTTTTCTAATAAAATGTCAAAAAATTCC
>CAOJXM010000088.1 GCA_948465625.1 uncultured Clostridium sp.
CTGTTAAATTTTATACCTATCGTGATTTTAGAGTCTATGACAAAAATCACAATCTGGTTGCCATCGCCACTTCCAAATGGGCCTTTTTAGATGCTACTACCATGTCAATTGCACGAATCACACCTGAATTACTAGCCCTATATGCGCCAGAAGACATTGCCGTTTTTGAAGATGAAGCTGAACCCAATAAATTACCTATTCCAGAAAAGGAAATCAGCCAATATCATTATCAGGTTGCTAGACGTGATATCGACATTAATCAACACATGCACAATTTATACTATCTTGATTTGGCTTATGAGACTTTACCAAATGATATATATACAAACAATGAATTTAATCAAGTAGAGATTATGTATAAAAAGGAAATCAAACTAGGAGAATCCATAAAATGCCTATACTCTTGCACAGAACAAAAACATCTCATTGCAATTAAAAGTTTAGATGATACCACACTACATGCTATTATTCAACTAAGTTAAAACAAATAAAAAATGCGATGTGAATCATTCAAATCAGAAATCATTCACATCGCTGGTGCCTTGTTACTTTTTCACAAAACAAAAAATCTTTTGCAAAAGAGTCCATTTCTTACTCATAGCAGTTTCACATTTTTTCTGTAATGTTGGACAATCCTTTGGTGCATGACATGCAAAATAGGGTTCCACACTTCCAACAATTTTTTCTTTCGAGTAGTATGGATGCGTGCAATAAACGCATAAACATGTTGTATCAACCCTCTCTTTTACATTATACATTGTATCCAAGTCTGGAATTCCGTCTTTTTCTTTGGCCTGAAATATAATCGCCAAATACTCTCCCTTTTCCTCCACTACTTTTGCATAAGGACAATTCCTTTCCTCATGGCTAAAGTCTGCACAAACTTTCCGTTCTTCTCCCACAACAGACACCTCCATTAAATTTTACTTTTTCTAGTAACTATTCTTATTATATCATTTTATTTGGAAGTTTACAAGTCTGTATTTTCTATGGTTTCAACCTTTTTACTAAAAAACAAAAATCAACCTTTTACAGTTGATTTTTCAATACTTCGCCAAAGTGCGACGATTTTACTTCAGCGAAGCCTCTAGAAAGGCTCACACTTTTAATTATCTATCATATTTTTCATTGCTTTTTTTCGAATTCTTTGGATTGCATTATCCACCGACTTCACGGAAGAATCTAGCTTTTGAGCAATATCTACATAGCTTTCTCCATTTATAAATCGTTGTAAAACTTGCTTTTCAAAAGTACTCAAATTTTTATCAATACTCTCTTCTACAAACTTGTAGTATTCTTTTTTGGTTATGGTTTCTAATGGGTCTTCCATTGTATGAGAATTAAAAATATCCATCAAATCTTCTGAATCCTCTTGATTATAGGCAGAAGTATTTAACGACAAATACGAATTAAGTGGCATATGTTTTTGGCGGTTTGATGTCTTGATTGCTGTAATCAATTGCCTCTCTACACACATATTAGCAAAACTCTTAAAAGAACTATGCTTGTCCCCATTAAAACTTTTTACCGCTTTATATAATCCAATCATTCCCTCTTGGAAAATGTCTTCTTTTTCTGCACCAATAATAAAATATTTACCTATTTTCATATTGACCAAATCTTTATATCGATTCAATAGGTAATTTAAGGCATTACAATCGCCATCTTGTATGATTTTGATTAATTCCTCATCTGTTTTTTGTGTTAAGTTACTATTATTAAAAGAGTAAAACATATTGCTACCACTCATAACTTTTATTCCTCCTGCATCTTATGCTTGTATTATAATTCACGATTACAACTAATGTCAATACCTAATGCTTGATATTTCATAATTTTTATAATATAATTTGAATGATTTAAGAAAAGGAGATATTTTTTATGGCTTTTGATGGATTTGTTACAAAATGTATTGTATCAGAATTAAATTCTGTATTAATAAATGGTAAAATTAATAAAGTTTTTCAACCGAATAAAAACGAGGTTTTATTCGGTATTTATGCAAATGGCAAAAATTATGCTTTAACGGTTTCCATTGAGTCTAGTTTGTGTAGGCTTCATCTTACTACTCACACCAAACCAAACCCTTTGCAAGCAGCTAATTTTTGTATGCTTCTTCGAAAATATTTAATTGGTATGCGAATTCAAGCAATTCACAGTTATGACTTAGAAAGAATTGTCAAAATTGATTTAGAAGGATATAACGAATTAAATGACCTTGTTACCAAAAAACTAATTATTGAATTAATGGGCAAACACAGTAATATTATTTTAGTAAATGAAAATAACACGATTATTGATAGTCTAAGACATGTAGATATGGACTCTCATTCCAATCGTGATATTTTGCCTGCTCATAAATATGAATACCCTACTCTTAATAAAACTAGCTTTTTGGAATTACCAAATTTTGAAACCTTCTACTCTTCCTTAAGTGAACAAGATTTGGTTCATACTTTTATTGGTTTTAGTCATCCCTTTTTACAAAGCATTTTTGACCAATTACAAATACCCAATTCTACTAACTTAAGCAAAGAGCAATGGCAAAAGGTGTATGAACAAATCAAACAAATTACTCATCAAATTGGTAGCAATCAATTGTCTTGTTTGCCCTACACCTTTAACCAAAAACAGGACTTTGTGGTAGCCTTGGCTCATCACGATGATACACTCCATTTTAACTTCTTTTTAGATGACTTTTACTATGAAAAGGAATTACACAACCAGTTTAAAAGTTACAAAAATAGTGTTTTAAAACTGTTACTTGCTCATTTGGTTAAATTTGAAAAACGACTAAAAAATATTAATGAAAAGCTAAAAGAATGCGACCAAATGGAAACGTATCGAATGTATGGAGAACTTTTAACTGCCAATTTGTATCAAGCACCCAAAGAGCATGTTACTTCCATTACATTGCCCAATTATTATAATAACAATGAACCACTTACCATTCCATTGGATAAAAGATTTTCGGTTGCTGATAATACCAAAAGATATTTTAAAAAATATCACAAACTAAAAAATGCACTTTCTGTGGTAAGCTTACAAAAAGCAGATACTGCAAAAGAAATTAACTATATTGAAAGCATTCTTTTTGAGTTAGAAGCTGCTCAAAACATTACTGAAATTGACTCCATTTATACTGAAATTTCTGAAAATTTACTTGGAGTTGTTTCTTCTTCACAAGAAAAAGGAAAAAAGAAAAAAGCACAACCACAATCTTCTTTATTACCAGAAAAACTAGAATTAGATGGTTTTCGTGTATTGGTTGGAAAAAACAACAAACAAAATGATTACCTTACCACCAAATATGCCCATGCAAATGATATTTGGTTTCATACCAAAGACATTCATGGTAGCCATGTTATTTTAAAAAATGAAGGGCAAGAAATTACCGATGCTATTTTAGTAAAATGTGCTACTTTAGCAGCCAAACATAGCAAAGCTTCCCAGTCTTCTAATGTTCCTGTGGATTATACCTTTGTTCGTTATGTAAAAAAACCTTCTGGAGCAAAACCTGGTATGGTAATTTATACCAATCAAAAAACATTATATGTAAATCCTTTAAATTAATAATTTCTTAATGAAAAAACGCTAATTTTGTTGTATAATGTAAATAGAGGGATGTGATGATATGAAGTTTGTAAAAAAATTAATCATAACACTTGTGCTCCTTGCTTTGATTGCAGTTAGTGTCATTTTGTATTTAGGATATGATATGTATAAAAAAGTTACGACCCAAACTAGCATTGCTGATAAAGTTGCTCAAATCGAATCTTCTGCTAATTATATACCAATTGAGGAAATTCCAGATAGTTTTAAAAAAGCAATTGTTGCTACTGAGGATCACCGCTTCTATGACCACAACGGGTTTGATATGATTGCCTTTTGCCGTGCTATGGTAACCAATGTAAAAGATGGCGAACTTTCAGAAGGTGGTAGTACCATTTCGCAACAATTGGGTAGAAATATGTATTTTACACAAGAGAAATTATTTACAAGAAAGATTGCAGAATTATTTGTTTCTTTTGAACTAGAAGATACGTATTCAAAGGATAAAATTTTAGAATATTACATCAACACGATTTATTATGGCAATGGTTATACGGGAATAAAAAAAGCCTCTCAAGGTTATTTTAATAAAACACCTGCAGAGTTAACACTTTATGAAGCAACTCTTTTGGCAGGATTACCAAATGCCCCGAGTGCTTACTCTCCTACCAAACACATTGAACTTGCTCATAAAAGGCAAAACCAAGTATTAAACTCTATGGTACGTGAGGGGTATTTGTCAGAGGACGTGAACAAGTGAAACAAATTCAAAAGCAAGTAATGGAAAATAAAGATAAATAGTGAATAAAAGTTTAAACCTTGTATAAGCTGATATTAGTAATGTACAAGGTTGTTTTGCTCTCTTTTAATTGTCAAACTCAAGTTAATATTTTAAGAACACAATTTTCAATATAATTCAAAATAATCCAAATTTGTTCTTTATCAAATATTAAATTACCCTTTTTATTAGATTTATCATTTCTTCATTTTCTACTTTTGATATTGCAAAACATTTTTTACCTAAATCCTTTATTGAAGCACCTAAATGATACATCTCTTTATTATCTAATAATACAAATCTATCATGAAATTTATCTGTTCTTGCTACCTTCAATGTTGGATATTCTTTATTAAATTTTTGTATATCTATAGTTTGTATATTACTTTTTATAGATGTTAATATTGTAACTTCTACATTTTTATTTTTCTTTGCTAACATCTTTAAAATACTGTCATCTATATAATTATCTATAATAGTAATCTTTCTATTTGCTTTCTTTATTATATCAATTATTAAACTATATGCATCATATATTTGTCCTTCGAAAAATATTTTTTGTTTTATATTTTCTTCTTTCTGTAATTGGTCAAATACTATATCAAATTTTTTGTCATGTTCTAGTAATTTATATTCCATATTAGTCAATCTCTCAAATACTTGTCCATTTGATGCTATAAACTTTCTCAGCTCTATAAATGAATTGATTATATTTAAGCTAACTTTTACTGCTATATCATTCTTTAAAACACCTGCCAACATGGCAATTCCTTGTTCTGTAAAAACATATGGCAAATATCTTCTGCCACCTCTCAAATTGTTATTTATTTCACTACTTTGTTTTGAGGTTCCAATTTGGAACCTCAAAGTTTGAAATTCATTTTCTGTCAGTTGAAAACAAAATTCTTCTGG
>CAOJXM010000089.1 GCA_948465625.1 uncultured Clostridium sp.
TAAAGAAAAGCCAAGTTTCTATTTTGGTCATGAATGATAAAGTTTTGGTTAGGAAATCGATGAATAAAATGATTTCCTAAGATTTCTAGTATATTATGGTCAGGATGGATTTTGCTATAAAACATGTTATTTCCCAAATCCATAAAACGAAGCAAGCCAAAAAATCGATGACTTTCTCCTAATATTTTTTTGCTCAAAGCTTGTACAGTAGCAACATTAGGATTGGTTAGTAAATGTTCTACTTTTGGTCCTAGCTGAAAGCCAAGTAATAAATATTTTAAAATACATAAGTCCTTTTTCTTATCATTGGATAAAAAGGCACGATGGACAAAGAATAAAGTAGTATGAGAAATGTTTTGTAAAATAGCATGGTATACTTTTTGCGCTTGTTCTTCATTCGTAGAAATGGGAAGATAGTCATGAAATAGACTAATTTCGTAGTTTTGTGTAACAAGGTCAAAAGGGACAATTTTGTTATGCAAACATTCAAATACAACACTAAGTAACCCATTAAAACTGCCATCATAAAGATAAATTGTATTTATAGATTTCCAGTTAGACATTTTATTTTATCCTCCTTACAAGGTAGGGCATGGTCAAATAAGGATAATTGGGAGTAAGAAGAAAAGTCTGGTAGGGCTTTTCGTTCTGTATAAAGCAAATTGGTTTCAATAAAGCTATGATTTAATTTGCTTGCAGTAGTAAAGTATTTACCACTGCAGGTAATAAAATAGATTGCTCGTTTTAAGACAATGCCAAGTCCTTTTAAATTTTCGAAAGTTAATTTAAAATTTCGTCTTGCTCGAATGATTTTTTTAGCAGAGATAACACCAATGCCTGGTACTTTTAGCAAGGTGTAAAAGTCTGCTTGATTAATATCAATAGGAAATTGATTTAAGTTTCTTAAGGCCCAATCGCATTTGGGGTCAAGTAAATGGTTAAAGTTAGGGTGGTCTGGTGTTAACAAGTCATTTACCTTAAAACCATAAAAACGAAGGAGCCAATCTGCTTGATATAACCTATTTTCACGAAGCAGAGGAGGAGCCTCTAAAGTAGGTAAGTTTTTATCCTGATTTACAGAGATATAGGCAGAATAATAGACTCGTTTTAGTTTGAATTTTTGGTATAACCCCTCTGATAATTGCATAATTTTTAAATCGGATTCAGGAGTAGCACCAACCATAAGTTGAGTGGTTTGACCAGCAGGAGCAAAGTTGGATTTTTCAAAGCGAGCCATAGTAATGTTTGAGGCAATGTAGTTCATGGGTTTTAGGATTCCTGTTTTTTCTTTTTCTGGAGCAAGTAGTTTTAGACTTTCATTAGAAGGTAGTTCGATATTAATGCTAAGACGGTCGACTAATTTCCCTAATTTATCAATCAATTCTGGGCTAGCACCAGGTATGGTTTTTGCATGAATGTAGCCATTAAAGTGATATTCTTCTCGTAAAATGAAGATAGCTTGATACATTTTTTCCATGGTATCATCAGGTGATTTAATGACAGCAGAACTTAGAAATAACCCTTCAATATAATTACGTTTGTAAAAATGGATGGTTAAGTCTGCAATTTCTCGAGGAGTAAAGGTAGCACGAACCACATTGTTAGAAGAACGATTCAAACAATATTTGCAATCGTACATACAACAATTACTCATTAAAATTTTTAATAAAGAAATACATCTTCCATCTGCACCCCAACTATGACAAATACCAGAGTAAGAACCATTGCCAATCCCACCTACATTTTTTCGATGACTACCACTAGAACTGCAAGAGGCATCATATTTTGCTGCATCTGATAAAATTTCTAATTTCTTTTGAATTTCCATTCCAACCACTCCAAACAAATTTTCTGTAAATAGTATAACATATTGTAATAGGAATGTCAAACAAAAGTTTTGTAAAATTAATAGAATTTGACGAAATAAAAATAGCATGCTACAATAGGAATAGAAAAGGAGACAAACCATGAAGATTATAGGACTAACAGGAAATTCTGGAGCGGGAAAAAGTACAGTATGTGAAATATTAAAAAAGAAGTATCAAGTAGCCGTAATTGATGCTGACCAAGTAGCAAAACAGCTAACGCAAGAGACATCCGCATATTTAGAAGATATTGTAAAACAATTTGGTGATGAAATTATAAACGAGGAAGGAAAGTTAAATCGAAAACGTTTAGCAGACTTGATATACAACAACCATCAAAAAAGAGAAGCCTTAAATCAGATTACTTTTATCCATGTGGTAGAGGAAATAAAAAGGCAAATAGAGGCAATAAACAAAGACAAAGTAGTTGTAATTGATGCACCACTCTTATTTGAAAGTGGTTTAGACAAGTTGTGTGATGCAACAATAGGCGTATTTGCTAGAAGCACTACCAAGCTAGAACGAATTTGTAGACGAGATAAAATTGATGAAACCATTGCCAAAAAGCGAATTGCCATTCAGTTGCAAGACGAGTACTTGAAGCAACAGGTGGATTATATAATACAAAATGATAGTACAGTGGAACAATTAGAAGAAAAGATAAAAAACTTACCAATATTTTCATAATAATTTTACAACAATGTTACAGAAATAAGTCATTTCTGTAACATTGTTGAATTGTTTTATCTTTTGGCATATAATAAAATGGAAAGAAACATAAAGAGAGAAAAAATGTCATTAAAGAGGGGATGAATATGGAAACTTTTGCAGATTACATTTTAGGAGAAACAGACTATATAAAAAAAATGGAAATTGTATATTACCTAAAAAAAAGAGCTAACATATTTTTTGATAATTCGGTGTTGTTTAAAACGGAATTAGCAAGAATGTTTATTGATGACATGGAATTAGATGTAGATAAAAATTTAGTAATAACAGCATGTTTGTTATATGCTTGTAAAAAGCCAACTGAATATAAAGATATTGAAAAAGTAAAATCCTATGCCAAAGAAGGTGCAAACTATTTGGCAACGCTAGGATTTAATGAGAGATTTTGCAAGATTTGTGAAGAAGTAAATCGAAATAGTGGAAGTATGCCAAGAGAAAAAGAAAGTGATATTTTAAAATTAGTGGATATCTTTGGAGGAATGGTGTTACATCGACCAGAAAGATTAGGATTTCCCATTGATGAAGCATTAGTATTATTGGAATATCGAAACTTAAAAGAAAGCGACAATATTTATTTAGGATTATTTAAAGAATTTGTAAGTTTAACAGAAGGAATAGCAGTATAGGAGGGATTGGTATGGCAGTAGCAGAAAATTCAAGAAAAATAGGAAAATATATATGGACCATGAATGAAATTGGAAAAAATAACATTCCAGCAGGATTAACCTGTACAGAGTACTCTAGTAAGAATGAGATACAAACTTGTGTTACAAGAATAAAAGAAACAAAGGCACAAAAAAGAGAGGAAGAAGCCAAACAAAGAATGGACGACTTTAGAGAAAACTTTGGAAAAGGAAAAGCAAAGGAAGTATTAGATAGCAAAGAGCAACAAGAAACAGAGGCAGAAGAAAGATAAATTTACGTTAAAGAAAGGAAGGCAAGATGTACGAAGTATTTGCAGATTTACATGTGCATATTGGAAGAAGTAAATCCAATAAACCAATCAAAATAACAGCAGCTAGAAGTTTGAATTTTGAGAATATCGCAAAAGAATGTGTTGAGAAAAAAGGAATCAATGTAGTGGGGATTATCGATTGTGCATCTCCTTATGTAATTGAAGATATCGAGGAATTTTTAAGGCAAGGAGATGCTTACGAAATACCAGATGGGGGTATTATTTATCAAGATAAAGTTTGCATTTTATTAGGAAGTGAAATTGAAACATCTGAAAAAAATGAACAAGGTAAAACAGGAAGTGCCCATAATATATGCTTTTTTCCCACTTTACAAGAGATAAAAGGATTTTCTAAAGAAATGAGTACACATATTAGCAATATTACGCTAAGTTCACAAAGAGCAAATATTTCGGCTTATGAATTGATTGATATTGTAGAAAAATACAAGGGAATCTTAATACCTGCTCATGCCTTTACTCCACATAAGAGTTTTTATGGAAATTGTACAGACCGATTAGCTAAAATTTTTAAAGAAAAATTTGATAAAATACCAGCCATTGAATTGGGGTTAAGTTCAGATACAGAGTTAGCAGATGAAATAACCGAGTTAGAAAACAAAACCTTTCTAACCAATTCAGATGCACATTCTTTACCCAAAATTGCAAGAGAGTACAATAAAATATTAGTAGAGAATGTTAGTTTTAAAGCAAGAAGAGGGAAGAAAAGTTATATGCAATTATGGATTAGACCCTAAACTGGGAAAATATCATAGAACATATTGTGAAATTTGTCAAAAGAATATAGAAGGCAAAGCACCTGTTAAAACTTGTCCAGATTGTGATAGTAAAAATATTACCATGGGAGTATTTGACCGAATCGAAGAAATAAAAGATAAAAAAGAAAGTAGAAGTCCAAGTCATAGACCACCTTATGTATATCAAGTTCCACTTACATTTATACCAGGCTTGGGTGGAAAAACGATAGAAAAATTGTTAAATCATTTTGGTACAGAAATGAACCTCTTACATAAACTTTCAAAAGATGATATTGAAGCAGTGGTAGGGGAGAAAATTGCAAAGAATATTGTAGCAGCAAGAGAAGGAAAGTTAAAAATACAAGCAGGTGGTGGGGGTGTATATGGAAAAGTAACAACAAAATTAGAATAAAGTGTTCTAGAAACTCAATTTATTACATAGACATTATGTATAAGAGTTCGGCATAAGAGGAGGTAACAAATTGAGGAAGGAAACAAGAAACACAAGAAGAAACAATTATGGATTTAAGCAAATATTTTTAAATTATATCAAACAAAACAAAAGAGAATATACCTTAGTAATCATGCTATTTTTAATAGGGGTTATTATAGGGGTAATTATGATCAACAAATCAAATCAAACACAAACAGAAGAAATAGCACTATATATTAATGGATTTGTTAAAAATATGCAAGAAAATACGCAGATTGACCAATTAGCACTGTTAAAACAGACAATGATAAGCAACTTACTTTTGGTAATAGCCATTTGGTTTGTAGGTTCCACTGTCATTGGGATACCAATTGTTTATGGAATTGTAATGTATAGAGGATTTTGCTTAGGATATACGATAGCCTCTGCCATGTTAGTACTAGGGGCAAAAGGAATTTTATTTTCATTATCGTCTTTATTCCTTCAAAATGTACTATTCAT
>CAOJXM010000090.1 GCA_948465625.1 uncultured Clostridium sp.
AATATTTTCGATTTTCGATAATTCCAAACAGGTACTAGGTAAGATATTAACACCAGTTCGACTAGGAACATTGTATAAAATAATAGGTAAAGTTGTAGATTGAGCAATGGCTATGTAGTGTGAAATAAGACCTGCTTGTGTTGTTTTGTTGTAATAGGGGGTAACCACTAGCACACCGTCTGCACCAATGCTTTGTGCGTATTGTGTGTTAGAAATAGCAGTGGCAGTATTGTTGCTACCAGTTCCTAGAATAACAGGAACTCTTTTGTTGACAACATCAATAGCAAATTTCATGGTTTCTTTTTTTTCTTGTTCGCTCATGGTAGTAGATTCACCAGTGGTTCCACACACAACCAAAGCATGAATTCCTTGTGAAATTTGAAATTCAATTAATTTTTCCAATTCTTTAAAATTGACACCTTTTTCAGTAAAGGGTGTAGCAATTGCGGTTGCACAACCGTCTAAATATTTCTTTTTTCATGAAAACACCTCTATTACTATTATATGCAAGAAAAGGAAAAACTTTACATAAATGTTGAAATGATACAAAAAAAGTGTGGTATAATAGGGACAAAATAATTGTAGAAAGAGGAAGTAAAATGGCATATCAAATCGATGAGGAATATGATAACTAAGTTAGTGTAAAATTTATTGACTAATTTCGTAATAAATGATAGTATACAAAATAGGACATAATAAAAAACAAAGGAGAAAAGACCTATGCAAAAAAATAAAGGAATAACATTAATGGTGTTAGTTATCACGATAATTGTTATGCTAATTTTAGCAGGAGTAGCTATTAGTATGACGATAGGAGAAAATGGAATTTTTAGTAAATCAAAACAAGGAGCAGAGATTTATAAAAACTCTGTCAATAGTGAAACGAATCATTTAAATGGTGTAGAAAAAGAAATGGGGGATTTAATAAACCAGTATCAAGGAGAAGACAAAATAAATCCACCAAGTTCAACAGAACCAATAACAAAACCAGGGAATTTGGGTAATCCAGATGAAAATGGTATATATACAAAAAATAGTACGATAAACGGAGAGGCAGCAGAAGCGTTTAATCCAGAAATACCAAAAGGCTTTAAGCCAGTGAATCTAGAAACTGCAAATTGGGGAAATGGAAGTACTCCGCCAAGTGAGGAAGCGGTCAAAGCAGGATTAGTAATTGAAGATGAAGAAGGAAATCAATTTGTATGGGTAGCAGTAGATGGAGAAATTGTAAAATTGAATCGATACAATTTTGCAAGTGACGGAACAGAAAGCGAATATACAGCAAATGATTATGTAGAAGAAGTATCAAGTCAGAAAGCTAACTTAAGAAATTATGGAAATACAATAGCAAGAGATATAAATGCATTTAAAACGAGTGTAGCGACTCATGGTGGTTACTATATTGCAAGATATGAGGCGAGTTATGGATTAGATGGAAAACCTAATTTTAAATTGTCAACAAGCTTTTCCAATTCTGCACCAACCATAGAAGGGCAATTATGGAATAATATAACCCAACCAAATGCAACAACAGTATGTAGAAATATGTATGATAGTAACTATGGAATAATCAGTGATTTAATGAATAGTTATGCATGGGAAACGGCAATTTTGTTTATTCAAAAATATTCAGGAGTTTCTAATTATTCAAACCAAGATGGAAGTAGTATCAATTCATCTTTAACCAATACTGGAGAAAATAAAGATGAAAAGTGTCACATTCATGATATGGCAGGCAATTCTTTGGAATGGATAACAGAGACCTCTAATGATTACCGTAATCCTTGTGTTTTTAGAGGTGGATGGTATGGTGGTGTTAATACAACCTATCGTGGCAATGGTGGTACTGCTTATGGAGACAATCGTACTGGATTTCGTGCAGTTTTGTATTTGTAAGATGAATATATGGTAAGTAAAAATTTTAAATAAATTTATTGCATAAATTTTCTAAATATTATAAAATGCACATATAATAACAGGAGAAAAGAGGAGAAGATGATGTCAAATTTAAAATTAGATTTTAGTCATATAGACTTAGAAGAAAGCGAAATTATGAAGTATAAAGTGCAAGTAGAATTGATACATAAAGAATTGCATGAAAAAGCAAATGATGAAAAAGAATTTTTAGGTTGGTTAAACTTACCTACTAATTATGATAAAGAAGAATTTGAAAGAATCAAAAAAGCAGCAAAAAAAATCAAACAAGATTCAAAGGTATTTTTATGTATTGGAATTGGTGGTTCTTATTTAGGAGCAAGAGCAGTAATTGAATCATTAACACATACTTTTTATCAGTATAAAGAAAATGATACACCACAAATTTTATATGCAGGAAACAATTTAAGTCCTAATTATATCAATGATTTGATTGATATAATAGGAGATAGAGATATTTCTATTAATGTGATATCAAAATCTGGAACTACTACAGAGCCAGCCATTGCGTTTCGAATTTTTAGAGAATTTTTAGAAAACAAATATGGGTTAGAAGAAGCAAGAAAAAGAATTTATGTAACAACAGACAAAGCAAAAGGAGCGTTAAAAAAACTAGCAACAGAAGAAGGGTATGAAAGTTTTGTAATACCAGACAATGTAGGTGGTAGATATTCGGTTTTAACAGCAGTAGGATTATTACCAATTGCTGTAGCAGGAATTGATATTGATAAGTTAATGCTAGGAGCAAGAATTGCACAAGAAAAATATGTAGATGATAATTTAAAGTACAACGAATGTTATCGTTATGCAGTAATAAGAAATATGCTATATGAAAAAGCAAAAAACATAGAGATATTAGCGAATTATGAGCCAAAAATGCATTATTTTATTGAATGGTGGAAACAGTTATATGGAGAGAGCGAAGGAAAAGAACAAAGAGGAATTTTTCCAGCAGGAGTAGATTTTACAACAGATTTGCATTCTATGGGACAGTATATACAAGAAGGAAGAAGAAATCTATTTGAAACCGTTTTACGTATAGAACAAACCAAGAGTGATATTACCATAAAAGCAGATGAAGACAATCTAGATGGAATGAACTTTGTAGCAGGAAAAACACTTGATTTTGTAAATAAAAAAGCAATGGAAGGAACCGTAGAAGCACATGTAAGTGGTGGAGTACCAAACATCATATTAACCATAGAAAAATTAGAGGAAGAAACAGTAGGAGAATTAATTTATTTCTTTGAACTAGCTTGTGCTATGTCTGGAAAAATATTAAGAGTAAATCCATTTAACCAACCAGGAGTAGAAGAGTACAAAAAGAACATGTTCCGATTATTGGGAAAACCAGGATATGAAAAATAAATAAAAAAGGCTTGACATTTTATAGAAAATGACTTAATATATATTAAACTATAAAATACATACTTGGAACATCAAAAATGTTCCAAGTACTTGCATATTTATGAGGAGGAATACTAAAATGGAAGAAAAAGAAATCTTACTAACACAAGAGGGATATGATAATTTAGAAAAAGAATTAGATTATTTAAAAACAGAAAAAAGAGGCGAAATTGCAGAACGTATCAAAATAGCTTTAGGATTTGGAGATTTATCTGAAAACTCAGAATACGATGAAGCAAAAAACGCACAAGCACAAAATGAAATTAAAATAGCAGGATTAGAAAATAAATTAAGATATGCTAAAATAATAGATGAATCAGAAATTGATACAAAGAGTGTTCAAGTAGGAAACACAGTAGCAATAAAGGATTTAGAGTTTGATGAGGAATTAGAATATACAATTGTTGGTTCAACAGAAGTAGACTTAGCACAAAATAAAATATCAAATGAATCACCAGTAGGAGCAGCTTTAATTGGTGCTAAAAAAGGGCAAACAGTAGAAGTAACAGTACCATCAGGGGATATTGTAAAATATAAAATAATGTCTATTAAAAAATAATAAAAGAGAAAGCCGATTCATTTTTGGAACCTATAAATGAATTGGCTATTATTATAGGTAATAGATATATTACCTAAATTTAAGAAAAAACGTTGACATTGCAAATATTTTATCATAGAATGCAAACAACAGTTCTTTAAAAAGGAAATTTAGTAAGAAATTTTAAGATAAGGAGGCAGGATATCGTGAAAAAGAAAATAAGTATTGGTGTAGGAATATTTTTAATCATACTTATAGTTGTAGGGATTATAACAAAATATGCAGATAGTGCTAGAGTAACAACAGGACATGAGCCAAAGTATTGCATTAAAGTAGTTAGCAATCATGGCAATAAAGTTACCTATTGGGGGTTAGGTTATAAAGTGATTAGATATGTTGGAGTATCTCCTAAAGAGCCTTATGAAAGTAATATTGGTGTAAAAATGGGAAGTTGGTTCATGAAATACGAATTGCCTCAATCCAATACCATTGAGATTGAGTATGAAGGACAAACCATTACGATAACAGATAGAAAAGAAATAGAGATAATTGAAAATATATTATTAAATTCAAAGTATAACAATGAAATATGTGATGGTATCACTACCCACAAAATAACTTTACAGAATGAAGTTTATTATATTAAAGAATCGTGTAAAGAAATTCAAAAAGGAAATAAGCAGTCTAAAATAACAGATGAGGATTTAAACACAATTAAAAGTACCATTGATAATGTATTAAGAAGACAATAATTACAAAATATAGGGGGGAGATAGAATTATGGCAAGAGTATTAAAAAATAAAGAATTAGTAAACACAAGATTGGCAACCAATTATGGTGGTTGGATGTATTGTGATAAATGCAACGAAAATATAGGCTATTTATGCTATTCAACCTATGATAGTTTAGAATTAAAATATAAATGTAATTGTGGAAGTCAAGGTAGTGCATTGTTAGATTTTGAAGACAGTAAAATAGGAAAAAATAGTAAGGATGAATTAGTTATCCTAAAAAATAGACTTTGCTGTCCAAAAGATAAGGAACCATTAATTACAATATTAGACAAAAAAGTTGAAAGCTATGAAATGGAAATTACTTGTAAATCCTGTGAAAGCATTTATAAAAAAAGTGAAATAGAAATTGTGTTTAGAAAGGAGTAGAATATGGAAAACAATCATATGACCTCTATTAAATACCTTCTTTGGGATATTGATGGAACGTTATTAAATTTTGACTTAGCAGAGGAAATTGCCATTCGTACTTGTTTTCATGATTTTAAGCTAGGAAAATGTAGTGATGAAATGCTAGAAGAATATAAAAAAATCAATAAACAATATTG
>CAOJXM010000091.1 GCA_948465625.1 uncultured Clostridium sp.
CATGGCTGATTTTGCTCCTACTCCACTAACATTTATCAATAATTCAAACATTTTTAGTTCTTCGTTTGTGTTAAATCCATATAAGCTAATGTCATCTTCTCTTACATGATAGTGTGTATGCACTTTTATTGTTTGTCCTAATTCTCCTACTTTTTCTATGGCATTTTCTGACATATATATCTTATATCCAATTCCACCTACATCAATTACAATGTAAGTATCAAATTTCATTTCTAGTATTCCTTTTACATATGCTATCATATTTCCCCTCTTTTCTTACCATATTGTGACACGAAATCCGATATTATATACCACATTGGTCATATCTCTATTTTCTCTTGCTGATGCTGGCATACTTGCTCCATTATCAGCACAACTTCCTCCTCGATAAACCGAATTGGTCGTATTGGCATATTTCTCTAATGTGTATTCTGCCACATTTCCTGCTAAATCATAAATATTTAAAATGCGATTTCTTGTACTTGCTCCTGTTGTTAATAACCAATTACTATCTGTTGGTTTACTATTTGCTACTGTTATCCAATTTTTTCCATCTGTGGTATATTTCTTTTTACTCATATCTGAAATACTAAATGCTGTTGTTGCATAATTTCCCCAAGCAGCACTTCCTCCCTGTGCTACAGTAATACTTGTTGCTGTGCTATTGGTTGCAATAAATCTTAAAATGGCATCCCATTGTATTCCATACATTAAACTGCTCGTTCTTCCTGATATTACTAATTTTTCTGCAATCGTTTGTGCTTGTTCTCTTGTTACATAGTTATATGGATATTGATTTTCTTCTATTTGTGGTGCTACTGTTAAAAGCGATGTTCCTTGTCTTTGTGTAGTTCCACCTGCTTCATACCTTCCGATATAAAATCCACCATATTTTTTTACACTAGCAAGCATATTGTTATAATGCTGTTCTGATTTCACATAACCATATGCAGTATCTGAATAATTATCTAAACGATAATCATCATTTGCTACAAATGCCTCATAATCTGGAACTGGTATCCATACAAACTGATTGCCTGTTCCATTTTGCTCAATTACAAAGCCTGTAGCCACCATTCCTTCTTTATAAGAAAATCCTTCTGGTATATATGGTTTATCATAAGAATAGACTTCTACTTTTGTATATTCTTCTGGTGTTGTATAGTATATCTCATTATCATATTTTATCCCTAACATATAATACACATTATGACTTTGTTCATTTACAACATAAATATCAGCTGAATACTTTTGCTCGGTTTCAATTAAATCATATCCTCTACCATAATTTAAGGTTAATCCTTCTAGTAGTTTTAAATCTATAATATAATAGTTGTTATTATCGTTTTCATTGATTCCTTGTAATGATTCTGTATTGGGATAAGTATACTCTACAATTGGTAAGGTACCATGTTTAGCATAATAGACTGCTATTTTATCCCTTAATACTGCCACATCATTATACATGTTCCTTAATTCGTTATGATGCAATCCTCGTGTAGACTGGTAAATTAGTATGCTACTAATAATTAACATAATAACAATTGCTAGTGAAAGAACGACTAATGTAATACCTTTTTGATTTTTTAATTTTATCATTTGCATTTCCTCCATAATTTATATGTATATCTTACTATTAATTTGAATTTATTTCAAGTTAATTTGCAAATTTTTTGTTCTTACGTTATAATATTTTTATGAAAAATTTAATGGTAAATGAAAAATATAATGGTAAGAAATTGAATACGTTTTTATTGGACACTTTTCCAGATTTAACACAAAATACTCTTTATAAGGCTTTACGAAAAAAGGATATTCGTGTGAACAAGAAACGTGTTAACGATAATATTTTACTTCACACAGGTGATGAAGTCACTGTGTTTATTGTGGATGATTTATTATATAAGATACCCCAATATTCTATTTTTTATGAAGATAGCCAGATTTTAATTATCAATAAACCTGCTGGAATTGAAGTAGTTGGAACAAACAGCTTAACTTCTCTTTTGGCTCATTCTTACTTTTTTTGTGAACCTTGCCATAGATTAGACCGAAACACTTGTGGATTGGTACTTTTTGCCAAAACAGAGGATGCTTTATCTATCTTGTTTGATAAATTTAAAAAGAAAGAAATTCAAAAAAACTATATCTGCTTGGTTTATGGCACACCACCCAAAAAGCAAGATACTTTAACTGCTTATTTGTTTAAAGATGCCAAGAAATCTTTGGTTTGTATTTCCGATACCCCTAAAATAGGATATCAAAAAATTATTACGAGTTATAAAATAGTAAAACAAAACCCAAATCATACTTGTGTGTTAGATATTACTTTACATACTGGTAGAACTCACCAGATTCGTGCTCATCTTGCTCACATTGGTTGCCCTATTATTGGAGATGGGAAATATGGAAATAATGAAATTAATAAACAGTTTCATGCTAAAATACAAAAATTATGTAGTTATTCTTTAAAATTTAATTTTACTTCTGATTCTGGTTGCCTAGAATACTTAAATCAGAAAGAGTTTCAGTTACCTA
This sequence comes from uncultured Clostridium sp., assembly GCA_948465625.1. Classification (GTDB taxonomy): domain Bacteria; phylum Bacillota; class Clostridia; order TANB77; family CAG-508; genus CAOJXM01. The sequence continues at coordinate 2,539 of CAOJXM010000091.1, forward strand.
CAGAAAAGATATTGGATTAATTGCTTAACCCAATATCTTTTTGATTTCCTCAAATCTCTTAATTTTCTGTGTTGTTGTTTTAATCATCGGCTCATCTGTTATAATAATTTCTCTTATGTATTTATATGGTGGCATTGATTTATTAATTTGTTTGATATCTTCCCATATTTTAGCTTTTAATTCTTCTTGTGATAGTTGCCCAAAGGTTTCTTCTACATATTCTTTGTTATACACAATTTTGGCTGCTAAGTCTAAATCGTCTTCTTTGGTTGGAATTCCAAATACCATATTTTCTGCTATATATGGTATTTTAGAGATTAGTAATTCTAACTCTTCTGGATATATATTTTTTCCATTTTTCATAACAATTACATTCTTTTTACGACCTGTAATAAATACAAATCCTTCTTTGTCCATATATCCTAAATCTCCAGTATGAAACCAATCATCTACTAAAACTTCATTTGTTGCTTCCTCATTTTCATAATAGCCTGCCATTACGTTTGGTCCTTTGGCAATAATTTCACCAATTCCTTGTTCATTTGGTTGGTCAATTTTAATTTGAATTCCTGGTAATGGTAATCCTACTGAACCATATTTTATGTATTTATCGTTTTCTGCTATTAATACAGGAGATGTTTCGGTTAATCCATATCCTTGTATGGTACGAATGCCAAAACTATTAAAGTTTTTTGCTACTTTTTTATCAATCCCTGCTGCTCCACTTACTACTAATCTAAGACTTCCCCCTAGATTATTGATAATGTCTTTAAATAGTTTTCTTCTAATATCAATCCCCAATTTTAATAGAAAATTGCTAACTGCCAATCCAATTTTTACACTTTTTTGTTTTCCTTGTTTTTCAATTTCTTTTTCGATTCTTTTATTCATTGCTTCTAGTAATAAAGGAACACTAACAAATACGGTAACTTTGTATTCTTTTAGATTGCTTTGAATATGTCTTAATCCATCGCAAAATACATTGGTTACCCCATGGCATAAAAATAGCAATAATCCTGTTGAACCAAAGGTATGGTGTAATGGCAAAAATGCTAAATTTACATCTGTATCATAGATTTTAATCACTTTGTTCATAGCATTAATGTTTGATATAATGTTTCTATGAGATAGCATAACTGCTTTTGCTGCTGATGTGGTTCCAGAGGTAAATAGAATAATACTCATTGCTTCTGAATCGATTTTAGCCTCTAAATATTCTCTATTTCCATTTTTCATTAATTCTTTTCCCTTTTCTACTAATGTTTTTAATGTGGTTTCCATTTGGATATATTGTTCTATTTTGTGGTTTCCTTCATTCTTAATTTTTTCCATCACTTCTACATAGTCTTTGGCATAAATGACAGCATCGGCTCCACTTTTTTGTAATAGATTGTTAATTTCTCCTTCTGGTAGAGATTTATCAAGTGGTACTACAATTCCTACTCCATTTACAGTGGCTAGGTAAGATAATGCCCATTCGTATCGATTGCTCGATATAATAGCAATTCTTTTGCCTTTTAAACCTAACTCTATTAAGGATGTTCCTAATGCATTGATTTCCTCTTGGAATTGTTTATAGGTTATATTGGTATATGTTATTTTTTCCTTTTCTTTGTTTTTGATGATAAAAGCATTATGATTTGGATAGTTTTTTACTGCATTTTCTAGCATTTCTCTTAAATCGTTTAATTCTTTTACTTGATATAGGATTTCATCTTTTTTCATATTCAAATTCCCCTTCAATTTTATTCTAATTTATTATATCATATAATCTAGTAAAATAAACTAGAAGTGAACAATTGGTCAAAACATTTTTCGACAAAATGAGCGAAAGTACTTTCAAATGTAGTATTTTCGCTCGTTTTTTAGAAATATAATCTCAATTTTCTCCTTTATCTATTCTTTTGCTTTTTCATATTTATCTATTATTGTATTTATTAAACATTTTGTAGTTGGCTTTCGTTCTTCATAAAAATTAAAATATTCACATATAATCTTTGAATTCGTATTCAAATACATTGATGTTATTAACTTTTCAATTGACCATTTTACATTAATTGCTTTTGTTTTATATCGTTTTGCTGCTTTTACATATATATTTTTTTCTATATTATCAACATCATTACGAAACATTATTGCTATCAACAATGTTTCCACTAAATAACCAAATGCTTTACTATTTTGGTTAAACCTAAATTTATTTAATTGCTGTATAATAAATTCCTTTTGCATTTCTTGTTGTTCCTTTAATGTTAATTCCTTTATTATTTTTTCTAATTTATCATAATCTACAGGCTTTGAAATTACTCCACATACAACTTTCAATGCTTCTTTTTCTTGATATAACTGCTCTATATTTCCAGATATGACTATTATATATGGTAAATCACTAATATCCTTTAATTGTTTTAATAGCTCTATTCCGTCCAACTTAGGCAATTTTAAATCTAATAATACTATATCTGATTTATCTAATGCCTTTATCGCTGATATGGCTTCTTTTCCATTAGTTGATATATTGCATAATCTTATCTCTTTATTCTTTTGTATTATATTGTTGAATAATTGTTTTGAGAAATTCAAATCGTCATCTGCTATCATTAAATTATTCATTATATAATCACCAAATTCATTATACTTGATTTTTCATCTTTTTTCAACAATTTATTTTCCA
>CAOJXM010000092.1 GCA_948465625.1 uncultured Clostridium sp.
AAATTTTCTTTTTCTTTCTTTCCTTTTTACTGATGATTGGTACATTTTCTGTATCTGCTGGTGCATATAGTTTTACCATTATCATGCCAAATAACCAAGTTGCGAAAATCACGCCATAATGTACAAAACTATTTTCTATGATTAAGTATTGGCTTGCATATACATTTCCGAAATAAAATACCATAGTTCCTACAATACAACCAATGTGAGTTTTTAAATGAAATCCCCCTGATACTACCCTATATGGCATCATCACTAGAAATCCAATTAAAAACCATTTAAAAATTCCTAACAAATATGCTGCTATTAAAAATACAAAAGTTTTAGGAATTTCTCCTATTATGATATGTATTCCATAATCTATGATTTCTGCCCTTTCTTCATCAATGTCTGGCATTTCTTTCTTAATCTTATTGGTTAAGATTTCACATATTTTATCTACCATATCTTCTTGCCTCTTTCTACATTTTGTTATTGGTATTTTATAGAATTTTTTGTCGGCTTTTCTATTTTTTATGTGTTTCTTGTTTTAATCGATATCTATTTGTCTGTTTTTCGTTTTATATAACATTTTCTTTGTTTCGTAAAGTTTTCATAATGTGTTTTGCATAATAAGCAAAAAGAGTAGCATACTTTACTACTCTTTTTGCTTATCTTTTCATATTCTTTCTCTTATCCTTCCATTTCTATTGCCTCTAATATCTGCCAACTCCCAACTTTTTGTGGCATATCATAAAATGTCATACTCTCTTTTGTAATGGGATGTTGTATGGTCAATGCATATGCCCACAAACATATCTGTTTTCCTCTTCCTCTTGTTCCATACTTTTGGTCAGCATAGATACTATGGTTTCTACTTGCTAATTGTACTCGTATTTGATGATGCCTTCCTGTATGTAAATTAATTTTTAAAACCGATAAATTTAAAGTTTCCTCATATTTTATTACTTCATAATCTAATTTTGCAAATTTTGCATTTTTCGTGTCTGGTGTTACTACCTTACTTAAATTGTTCCTCTCATTTTTTAGTAAATAATCTTCTAATACAGCACAATGACTTTCCATTTTACCATCTACAATGGTAAGATACTGCTTTTTTAATGCTTTTTGTCTCACTTGTTCACTTAATCTGGAAGCTGCCTTTGAAGTTTTAGCAAACACCATTACTCCGCCAACTGGTCTATCTAACCTATGAATTAAACCTAAATATACGTCCCCTGGCTTGTTATATTTCTCTTTTAGATATGCTTTTATCATGGTTAACATATCAACATCATTTGTTTTATCTGCTTGTGATGGAATGTTTGGCTTTTTTTCCACCACAATGATATGATTGTCTTCAAATATTACTTTTAACTCTTCCACTATTTTTCCCACCTACCATAAATTCCACAAGGTAACACTAAATTTGAATTTTTCATTGGTAACCCAATTTCTCCTGCTTCAAATCTGCCTTTTTTGTTAATGTTTAACCTTAAAATATTTTCTAATACTTTAGCAGAAATGCCTGTAGTATAGGAATTAATTAAAAAGAACAATGGATTGTTTGATAATACTTTGACACATAAGTTTACTAAATCATACAAATTTTCCTCAAATTGCCATACTTCTCCATTGGTTCCTCTACCATAAGATGGTGGGTCCATAATAATGGCATCGTACTGATTTCCTCTTTTTATTTCTCGATTTACAAATTTTATTACATCATCTACAATATAGCGAACCGGCCTTTTCTCTAGTCCAGAAGCTGCCACATTTTCTTTTGCCCATGCTACCATTCCTTTGGAACTATCTACATGGCATACACTTGCCCCAGCATAAGCACAAGCAACGGTTGCTCCTCCTGTATAGGCAAACAAGTTTAATACTTTTATTTCTCTCTTTTCTTGTTTAATTTTAGATATCATCCAGTCCCAATTTACTGCTTGCTCTGGAAATAAACCAGTATGTTTAAATCCCATTGGCTTAATATTAAAAGTTAATTCTTTATATTTCACTTGCCAAGAAGTTGGTACCTTTTTATTATATTCCCAACTACCTCCTCCTGTTTTACTTCGCTTGTATCTAGCATTTATGGTTTTCCACAAATGTGGATAACTTTTTTCTTTCCATATAATTTGTGGGTCTGGTCTTACTAAAATTACGCTTTTCCATCTTTCTAATTTTTCTCCATTTGCCATATCTAATATTTCATAATCTTCCCAATCTTTTGCAATGTTCATATTTATCCCCTTCTTAAAATATCCATTATCTCATCTATACTCTCTTTTGAAGTGGAAGCACCTGCCATCACTCCTATTTTTACAAATCTTCTTACATAATTCATATATAAATCTTCTGATGTTTCTACATGCATCGCATTTCCACACCAACTTAAAGCAATTTCATATAATTTGATGGTATTGGAACTATTTTTCCCACCTATAATTACCATTAATTCTGATTGTCTTGCTATTTCTTTGGTTTCTTCTTGTCTTAATTTTGTGGCATCACAAATGGTATTGTTTACTTCCATTTTAATGGTATAATCTATTTTTCTCTCTAACAAATCGATAAATTGCTCAAACTTTTCTAGTGAAAATGTGGTTTGGCAAAGAATGGCTACTTGTTTTAAACCACTTTTTTCTATTTTTTGTACAATCTCTTCTATTTCTTCTTTTTCTTGTAAGATACTGGAGTTTTCTCCACAAAAGCTAATGGTTCCTATATTTTCTGGATGGTCTGCTTGTCCCATTAAGATAATATAGTATCCGCTTCTGGCATATTCTTCTGCCATTTTATGCAATCTTAATACCTTACCACAGGTTAAATCGATTAGTTGTATTTGATGTTTTTGTGCATACTCATATATTTCTTTTGGCACCCCATGGGCACGAAGAATCACTTTGGCACCTTTTGGTGCTTCCTCAATTTTTTCTATTGGTTGCATTCCTTTTTCTTTTAATTGATTCACAACTTGCTTATTGTGTACTAATTCACCTAGACAATATACCTTTTCCCCTTTTTCTAATTCTTGTTTTGCTCTTTTTACTGTGTTTTCTACTCCTGGGCAAAACCCTGCCATTTTTCCCAATACTATTTCCATTCTTACTCCTTCTATATTACCTTATTCCTACATTTTAGATAGAATACTAAAAAAATTAAAAATCAAAACAAAATTCACCATTGAAAATGCAATTCCTAATGCAATTAATAAAAAGATAAATCGCTTCCTTTCTTGTACCCCTATTTTTTGCTTGTCCTCATTTTTTATATACTTTATCGTATATAGTTCATCTTTTGCATATTCCATAATATTACCCCCTATATATTTGTTATATTAATATATATTCTGGGAGTTTTATAAATATGTCAACTTTTACTATTATTTTATAATAATAATATTCCTCTTTTCAACTGATTTTTACTGATTTCTACTTTTTCCAATACTTTTTTGTATGTATTCTGCATATTCTCAGCATTTTTTTCTTTTGCTAGCTGATTAGATTGCTTCTAGCAAAAAAAGCATTTTACTAAAATTATAAATAACAAAAAACAAATCCTGTCGCTTTATGCCGAATAAACACGAACGATTTTTCTTTACTTTTCTCTCTTTTTGTGGTTTAATAAAATTGTTAAAATCAATACATATTTGACAATCTACACAGCTTTTGTTTTGTACATAATTTAGAATATTTTTGTTACAATTTTGAAATTCAAATTTTTTATTCCACTAAAAATCCAAAAAAATTTTAGTACACATTAACATAGAAAGGAGGTTTTATTTTATTAAATATGTATGTTTTAACAAATGTTTCTAACTATTTTTATTAAATTTACCAAAAGACCTAAACAAGAACTTACTGTTCCTATTTAGGTCTTACTTTTTCTTGTGTAGTTTCTATCATCTTTTTACTATCTTCCATATACCATTCTTAGTCGAACCAACTCTAGTAATTATTCCGTCTTCTTTTAATTGTTTCATATGATAGGATACTCCATCCCTTGTTAAATTAAGGGATTTAGCCATTTCTAATTGTGTAATACTCGGATTTTTCTTTATTAAACTTATTATTTTTTCTTGTGTAGTTTCTTGTGTAGTTTCTTGTGTAGTCTCTTGTTGCTCTACACTCATTCTCTCCACAGCTTCCTCAATAATTTGCAACATAAACTCTATAAATTCTGTTGAATTACCAGCATTATTGCAATTTTGAATCACATTATAGTATCCTTCCTGATGTTTTCTAATTATACTCTCTATTGGAATATATTTGAATACCTCTTTCCATTGAGCCAGTATTGCAGTTTGCCAAAGTCTTGCAGTTCGTCCATTCCCATCTGAAAAAGGATGTATAAATAAAAATTCATAATGGAAAATAGAAGATAATATAAGTGGATTAACCTTTTCTTTTACTTGATTCATCCAATTAAATAAATTCTCCATAAGGGATGGAACCATTTCGTGAGGAGGAGCCATAAAAATTGGTATATTTCCATCGTATACTGCTTCACCGTGATTTCTAAAGTTTCCACAATCATCTTCTATTGCAAAAGTTAATATTCCCTGTATTTTCTTTAAATCTTCAACTGAATATGGATTTATCTTTCCTATTTCTTCATAGGCTTTATAAGCATTCTTAACTTCTTGTATATCCTTGTGTTCTCCTATTACTGTTTTTCCATTGATTACTGCTTCAACCTGAAATAACGATAATTGATTATTTTCAATTGCCAAAGAAGAATGGATGGATTTAATTCTGGTTTTTCTTCTTAATTCTGGATACCTATTTAAACTCTCAAAATAGTTTGTTTTCCCAATTTTCTCCATTATTTCTGTTGCTAGATTTAACATTTTGTCCGTTATCCTATATGGTGGTTTTCTTTCTTCCATTTTTAATCTCCTTCCTATTATTCTCCTTGCAAATTGGCTAATATCTTTTTGGCCAATGCTTCCTGTATTCCCTTTACTTGCATCATCTCTTCTATCGATGCCTCTTTTATCTTTTCTACACTGCCAAATTTCCTTAGCAATGCCTTTTTCTTCACTTCTCCAATTCCCTCTATTTCATCCAATTTTGATTTGGTCATCTCTTGATCACGTAACTTTCTGTGATACTCAATTGCTGTTTCGTGTACTGTATCTTGAAATCTTGTAATCAAATTCATTAATTCCTTAGATATCGCAATTTCTTTTC
>CAOJXM010000093.1 GCA_948465625.1 uncultured Clostridium sp.
GTAACAATCAGTTGACTTTTAAGGGAACATTTGAGGGAAATGGGTTTGAGATAGAAAATCTTTATATTAATTCAGCTAATTTTTATCAAGGAATATTTGGAATCAATGAAGGAACAATTCAGAATGTAAAAGTGAGTGGAAGAATTGTAAGCAGTGGGCAACGAGTAGGTGCAATTGTAGGGGAAAACAGAAAAAAAGTAATGGGTTGTGTAAATAATGCCTATGTACAAGGAAGTGATATAGTAGGTGGTATCATAGGAATTTCAATGGAAGGAACACAAATAGAGAAGTGTTGTAATACGAATGAAGTGTGGACAACGGCAAGTAATGCAGGAGGGATTTTAGGACAATGCTTTGGTGATATAAAAGAATGCTATAATACAGGATATGTTCATGCAAATGGAGTAACAGCAGGAGGAATTTGTGGATATAAGGTAACTGGTAAATTATATAATTGTTATAATAGAGGAAATATTTCAGCAGGGGAAATAGCAGGAGGCATTAATGGAGCAGCAGGTCTAAGAGGCTATGTAGCATCATATACCTATAATTGTTTTAACACAGGAACTATTAATGGAAGTCGATATGTAGGAGGAATTACAGGATGGGGAAATGCAAATGGTGGTGGTTCTGCAGATACCAATTGTTATGAAACCAATATAACAGTAGAAGGCTTAAATGGTGGAGAGTTTAGCGAAAATGTGTGGGTAGAAGATAACGGAAGTAATGAAGGATATCCAATTTTAAAATGGCAAATAAATTTGAATTAACTACTTGTCAAAAACAAATACAAGTGATACAATAATTTGTATGAAATTATATAAGTATATTTTTTCTAGACAAAATTAAAAGGTGATAAAAATGCCAATTATAACAAAATGCGATTTACCCGCAAATGAAATTTTAAGGAAGGAACAGATTCAAATTTTAGAGGGGGCAGAAGGAAAGGATACAGTACAAATAGCCATTCTTAATTTAATGCCCAAAAAAGAAGATACAGAAATTCAACTTTTAAGAGAGTTATCCAATACGGATAAAAAAGTAGAAATTACACTTTTAAATGTTGCCAGTTATCAAGGAACCCATACCAGTCAAGAACACTTGCAGAAATTTTACTCTACTTTTGAGGAAATCAAAGATAAAAAATTTGATGGACTTATTATAACAGGAGCACCAGTAGAACAAATGGAGTTTGAAGAAGTAGCGTATTGGGAAGAACTTGAAAAGATAATGAAGTGGTCAGAAAACAATGTGAAATCAACATTACATATTTGTTGGGGGGCACAATCTGGACTGTATTATCATTATGGAATTCAAAAACATTTAATTAATCATAAGATGTTTGGGATATTTGAACATAAAATAATAGATAATAATACCCCAATATTAAAAGGGTTCCAACAAGATTTTAAAGCACCACATTCAAGGCATACAGGGATTGATAAAAGAGATATATTAAAAAATCCAGAATTAACAATTGCAGCAGATTCTGATGAAGCAGGTGTATTTATTGTAGAAAATAAAAAGAAAAATCAAGTTTATGTAACAGGGCATTTGGAATATGATGCCAATACCTTAGATGATGAGTATAAAAGAGATTTAAGTAAAGGTTTAGAAATTCAAGAGCCTAAGAATTATTATAAGAACGGTATACCAGACTTCTCATGGAAGGAAAATGGGGTAAAATTCTATTCGAATTGGGTAAATGAATATGTAGCTAAATAAATGAGTTGAAAAATAAATAAGAATATGGTATAAAACGTATAAGGAAGAATTATACGTTTTTTTAAATATATAAGTTAAGGGAGAGGTACAGATGAATAGGCAAAAAGGAATTACATTAATTGCTTTGGTAATAACCGTAATTGTCATGCTAATTTTAGCAGGAGTGGCGATTAGTATGACAATAGGAGAGAATGGGATATTCCGTAAAGCAAGCGAAGCAAAGGAAATTCATAATGAGCAAGTTGCAAGAGAAAAGTTGGAATTAGTTTTAGATGATTTAACCTTAGATAAATATAGAGTGAATGAGTATAATAGTGAACAATATATCGATGATAAAATGGCAGCAGAAGAAATTGTGATAGTAGGAAATATCACAATTGTAGATGATTGGAAATTTGAAATTGATCGAGAGCAATTAATCATTGTAGATAAATTAGGAAAAGGAGAAGAGAATGGGCAAATTGGGATAACAGCAAGAGGAGAAGTAAGCAGTGATTATGTAAAAGCAACGATACAAGTAGAAATAGCCTATGAGAGAACAATTAGCGAGATTATCATAAATGGAAAAAGAGTAGAAGTGCCAATTCCAGAAAACGGAGTGTACAGCGTAACACAAGAGGTAGATGAAAATGGAAATTATTCAATTGTAGTAAAAGATGAGGAAGGTAACTATCGAATAGGAAATGTGAGGATAACAGAAATAACAGAGGATATGGAAATCTGGAATAAGGCAGATATGCAAGCTTTTCGAGACAAAGTAAATAGTGGAAGGACTTTTGATGGAAGAACCGTGCAAGTAAAAGCAGAGATTGATTTAGAAGGAACAGAAGAAGATAAATGGATTCCAATAGCAGACTATGCAAACAATAATCAATTAACCTTTAAGGGGACTTTTGAGGGAAATGATTTTACAATTAAGAATCTATATATTAATTCAACGAATTATCATCAGGGGTTATTTGGTATCAATGAAGGAAACATACAAAATGTAAAACTAACAGGAAGAATTGTGACGACAGGAGATAGGGTAGGTGGAATTGTAGGGGAAAATAGAAATAGAATTTTGCATTGTGTTAATTATGCTTATGTTCAAGGTAGAGATGATGTAGCTGGTATTACAGGAATAATTGAAATTGGAGCTAGTGTAGAAAAATGTGGAAATCAGAATGAAATATATTCAACCAATGGGCAAGTAGGTGGAATTACAGGACAAGCTTTGGGAACAATAAAAGAATGTTATAATACAGGATATATTCATGCAGGAAATCAAACAGCAGGAGGGATTTGTGGCTATAAAAAGACGGGCATAATGTATAATTGTTATAACACAGCAAATGTTAGTGCTGTGGGGCGATATGTAGGTGGTATTAATGGAGCGGCAGGACTAGGTGGTTATGCAACATCATATACTTATAATTGTTATAATACAGGAGAGATTACTGGAAGTGAAGGGATAAATGGCATAACAGGATCAGGCAATGTAAATGGCGGAAGCGCGGCAGATATCAATTGTTATACGATTCGTTTAATACCTGCTACAGTAGATGTTTTAAATAAAGGTGAGTATAGTGAACAAGTATGGATAGAAGATATTGGGATTAATGGGGGACATCCGATTTTGAAATGGCAAGTAGAAGAGTTATAGATAGAAAAGAACGCTATATTTATATTGTATAGCGCTCTTTATTGGATTTTTGATAAAAGCGTCCCAAATGGTCCAATTGGGACCAAAAAGAACCGTCCCTAATGGGGCATTTTGCTAGTGGCTTCAGCATATTTTTTTAATTTTTCATATACAAGATAGTTCACAGTACCAGCAGGGAATTTACCGTTTTTGTCTTTTTTTCCAGCAGGAACACCAGTTAATACTTCAATTCCTTCTTCGATGGTAGAAATGGCGTAAATATGGAATTGTCCGTTTTTTACACTTTCAATTATTTCATCTGATAAACTCAAGTTATCAATGTTTTGAATTGGTATCATAACACCATGAGAACCGTCTAATCCACGCATTTTACAAATTTGATAAAAGCCTTCGATTTTTTCGTTTACACCACCAATTGGTTGAATTTCTCCTTTTTGATTAACAGAGCCTGTTACAGCAATGGATTGATTAATTGGGACATTGGCTAAGCTAGAAAGTAGGGCATAAAGCTCTGTACTAGAAGCACTATCACCATCAACTCCATTGTATAATTGTTCAAAACAAATACTTGCTGTTAAAGATAATGGAATATCTTGTGCAAACATTTCTCCTAAGTAGGCACTTAAGATGAATACACCTTTTGAGTGAGAAGAACCAGAAAGTTCAACTTCTCTTTCGATATTGATAATTCCATTTTTTCCAGTGTAGGTATTGGCTGTGATTTTAGATGGTTTTCCAAAAGAGTAGTAGCCAATGGTCATAACTGTTAAACCATTAATTTGTCCTACTTTAAATCCAGAAGTATCAATTAGAAGGGTGTTATCTTGTATCATTTCGGTGTATTTGGCATCGTATTTTTTAACTCTTTCAATTTGTTCTGCTAATGCTTTTTCTACATATTCTGATGTGACTACTTTATGACGGTCTAATTTTGCCCAAGTAGCAGATTCCGCAATTACTTCCGTTAGTTCGCCAAATCGAGTAGAAAGTTTCTTTTTACTGGTAGAAAGTTTAGAAGAGTATTCTACAATTTTGGCAACTGCAGTTTTATCAAAAGGTGGTAATTCTTCTTGTTCACAGAAAGAAGAAACAAAGCGTGCTAATTTTTGCATATTTTCATTGGTTTTTGGTGCATCGTCTTCAAATTCTACTTTTATTTTAAATAGTTTCTTAAAGTCTGCATCCATCGCTAAAAGTGTATGATAGATATTGGAATTACCAATTAAAATTACTTTTAAGTCTAGTGGAATTGGTTCTGGCTTTAAAGAAACCATAACCATAGAAGAACGTTGGTCTACTGAGTTTTCGATGTTGATTTCTTTAATTCTTAGAGCCTTTTTTAAAGCTTCATAACAAAGGGAATTGGTTAATAAATCTTTGACTTGTAAGATGATATATCCACCATTGGCACGATGAAGTAAACCTGGTTTTAACATTGTAAAATCGGTTTTTAAAGCACCATAATAATTTTCATATTCTAATTTTCCAAAAAGGTTGTGATAAGAGTAGTTGGAATCCATAATAACAGGAGCACCTTCTGAATTACTGTTATCAATAAATAAATTAACACGATAATTTAACCAAGGCTCTTTTTGCTCTTTGGCTTGTGGTGGGGTAGGTTGTAAAGGTTGTGCTTGTGATTTGTTTTCCAAAAATAAAGATACATTTTTTAAGATATCCTTTTTGATGGAATCCAAAAACTTAGTAATTTTTTTATTCCTTTTATATCTTGATTTTATATAGTTGATATGCACATTAATGGTAAGT
>CAOJXM010000094.1 GCA_948465625.1 uncultured Clostridium sp.
TGTCCACAGTTGACGCAGACTGCTTTATCGTTTGTTTTTTCTAAGTCATACAGGTTTCCTACTGTGATTTGTTTATCACATACTTCTCTACAGGCTCCGCAATATACACATTTGTTACGGTCCTTTTGGATGGCTATATTGTTTTCTTCGATTGGTATGGCATCTTCTACTAAATAATGTTTACTCATATTTTTTCCCTCTTTTCTATGTTTTATAGTATATCTCATTTTTTGTTTTTCGTCTAGTGTGATAAGAATTTTTGATGTTTTAATCCTAAGTTTTTTTGTGGAAAAATACTTACATAATTAGATTGACTTTATTTGTTTTTTCTTATATATTGATACTATCACTTTAGAGGGGGAATGTTTTATGGATAGTTTTATTTTTTCTATCTTAGTTTTAGTTGGTTTGTATTATACTTGTAATCGTTATAACTACTGGATAAATGTCGCAATTTATATGGTTTACAATTTTGTATGTTTAGCTTTTTTTACTACTGACTATAGTGGTAATTTGTTTACTGCGATTTTATCTTCTTTTATTGTTAGTCTAATTTATATTAAATTGCTTAATATCATTAACGATCATACCAATGGACCTATTTGGTTTGTTGTTGTTGCTTTGGTAGCAGGAGTTATATTGCAATTTGTGATGGGAATGCTTTTATCTGTTCTTGGTTTAATTGTTTCGTTGTAGAAAAAAAGTAGCTATACAGTTTTGTATAACTACTTTTTAAATTTAAGCTATTTTTCTACGCTTTTGTTTGCTATTTCGATTGCTTTTGTTACGATATTTCCACATTTTTGTGAAGATACATTTTGCCATCCACCGTCTTGTTTTACTTGTTCATATACTCCTAATTCTTTTGCTATTTCTTCTCTTAAATTATCGGAAATAAGCTTTGAATTTCTAGACATAAACAGATACCTCCCTATTATGAAGTTTTATAACGTAATAATTCTTTCTTTTTGTAACACATAACCTGTGTAAAGATTAATTATTGGTTATCTTCATGATATTATTATCTGCTTTTTTTTTATTTTTATAGTAGTAATTTTTGTGTTTTTTACTATTTTCTTCTACATGGTTAATGTTCCGTCTGGTGTGTTGATAATGACTAGAATGTCTTCTTCTCGTCCATTTTCTGCATTGATATATACTAAGAAGTCGGTATCATCTACTTTTCCTTTAAATTCCCAACATAGGATTTCGGTTTTGAATTCGGTTGGTATCATGGCAAGTCCTTCGCTTTGAATTTCTAAGTTTTTGTTGATTGTTTTTTTGGCTTGTTCTTTGCTGATTTTTGGCTGTGCTAATTGTCTTTCATAATGAGAATTTAAATATCCCGTTGTTTCGATTCCTAGGATTTCTCCATTGTCTAAGGCAACTTTTACTTTGATTAGGTCTGGATACATGACAACTCCATTTTGCTCATAGGCATAGTTGATGGTTACAATTCCACTTTGTTTTAGATAATAGGTTTCTTTCATGTTGTTAAATCCATGTTGTGCTAAGAATTGTTTGGCTAGTTCTCCTGCTTTTTCTTGTGATAGTACTTCTGCTTCTATTTCTCGATTGTAGTTGGAGAAGATAACATGTCCTCCTTTTCTAGAAATGGATACACTAGCATAGTTGTTTTTGTCGGCATCTTTTAGTTTGATACTAAAGTCATAGGCTGGTATGTTTCCATTTTCAGATAGTCCATTGAAGTTGATTTCTTCTATTTTATCACCATACATTTGATAGGCTTTTTGTTTGGCGGTTTCTTCGTCTATTTCTTCTCCTGTTAGTCCTTTTCTTTCTGGATTGGTTAGATGTTCGGAAAAGGCTCCATCATAAATTAATCCTGCATATTCGTGAAAGTTTTGCTCTAGGTTGGAGAAACTGTCTTGGGAAATGTTGCTTACTTGTTGGGCAAAGGCATTGCTTCCTTTTTTGTTTAATTCTTCCCATGTGATTCTTCCGTCATTCATGTCTGCTGATAATTGGACCAATGTGTTTTTTAGTTCTACACTATAGTCGTGTAAACTTTTTAGGTTGTCTAAGTCTTCTTGGGTTAGACTTTCGTTGTAGATGTTTTTTCTAGATAAGGAGTAACTATAGTCACTTACTTGATTTAAGAATTTTGATGTGTTGGATAGTTCTTCTGTTCCAATTGGTAATTGGGCTAGATAACTTTGTGCTAAGTCGGCTTCTCTCCATACATGGGTTAGGGTTTGTGCTCCATGCTCTGGTGTGGTAGATACTAATGCTTTTGCAAGATAGGTTTCTACGTTTTGTACATAGTCAACTAATTGAAAGAATGCTAGGTTGTAAGAGTTTTCAGATGCTTGTTTGATTTCGGTTTGTTTTTTATAGGTAAAGACACCTAGGGCAAGGATGATGGCTCCCATGACAACGATGACGCTTAGCATGTGTCTATCTTTTAATCTATTTTTCCAATCTACTAATTTTTCTTTTACATTCATATTAATCTTTCCTTTCTTTATTTACAAAATCTATGTTTTCCAATGGTTTTTACGAGTGGCCTTGACCAAATCCATTTGTTGGTTGCGGTGTTGGGATTGAAATAGTAGATACAACCATTGGTTGGATCCCACCCATTGATGGCGTCTTGGGCTGCTTTTACAACGGTAGAGCCTTCTTTGATGGGTACGTTGATTTGCCCATCTGCCACTGCGGTAAAGGCTCCTTTTTCATAGATAACTCCTGCTATGGTGTTGGGAAATTGTGAGTTTTTTACTCGGTTTAAGATGACAGCTCCTACTGCTACTTGCCCTTCGTATGGTTCTCCTCTTGCTTCTCCATTGATGGCTCTTGCCATTAGCTGTACGTCTGATGTGCTAGAGTTGCTGGCTGCATAGACTTGTTTTTGATTGGTTTGTTCATTTAAAATTAGAATGATTCCTGCAACTGCTGAAATGGTTAAAAGGATTGTTATGATAATTTGTATTATTTTTTTCAATTTTTACCTCCTAATTTTATTTTTGTTATTAGGTTTTGCATTTTTTTATTTTTTATGCGATTTTTTTTATTTTTTTATATTTTCTTATATTTCATAATTTCTTTGTTGTTTTTCATTTTTTTATATGCTAAAATATGGGTAAATAGATTTTAAGGAGTTTTTATGAAAGTTTTAATTTTTTATGCCTCTTATGGTGGTGGTCATTTGTCGGCTGCTCGTTCCATTAAAGAATATATCGATGCTCATTACCCTACTGTAGAAACAAATTTGGTGGATTGTGTAAAATATGTAAATCGTGCTTTGAATCATCTTACCACAACTGCTTATTCTCAAATGGCTAAGAAGATGCCATGGGCTTGGGGCAAGGTGTATTCTAAGGCTCAACACGGTCCTATTGCTAGGATTAGTAATACTTCTAATAAGATTATGGCTTTGAAGTTGAATCATTTATTACAAGAATATAACCCAGATTTGGTTATTTCCACTCACCCTTTTGGTAGCCAAATGTGTGCTGTTTTGAAAAAGAGAAATAAAATTCATGCTAAGATTGCAACGGTTATGACGGATTTCGCTCCTCATGACCAATGGTTGGTTTATCATGATTTGGTGGATTACTTTTTTGTGGCTCATGATGCGATGAAAGAGGCTTTAGTGAAAAAAGGATTGCCTGAAGCTAAGGTGTTTGCTACAGGAATTCCTTTATCGAATAAGTTTTTGAAGCATTATAATAAAGAGGAACTTTTACATTCTTTTGGTTTGAGAAGTGATAAACGAACGGTTTTATTTTTTGCTGGTGGCGAGTTTGGTTTGGGACGTTCGAAGACTTATGATATGTTACGTACTTTTGCGGAGAATTTTGAGAATATCCAAGTGGTTGCTATTTCTGGAAGGAATGAGAAAATGAAAAAGGGATTTGAGTATTTGGTGCATCATGCAGGGCGTGAGGAGTCGATTAAGGTTTTGGATTATACGACTCAGGTTCCAGAGTTGATGAGTATTTCGGATTTGGTTGTTACTAAGCCTGGTGGACTTACTACTTCAGAGAGTCTTGCTTCTGGCTTGCCGATTATTGTAATCAATCCAATTCCTGGCCAAGAAGAAGAAAATGCAGAGTTTTTGGAGAAGAAAGGGGTTGCTATTTGGATTCGAAAGGGTGTTGATGCCAAAGAGGTGCTAACAGATTTGTTTCATTCTCCAGAGAAGTTAAAGGAAATGAAAATTCAAGCGAAATTGCTTGCTAAGAAGAATTCTTGCAAAGATATTTGTAAAGTTTTACTTCGGTTAGTTTATTTTAAGAGAAATGCTTTTTTTGGTATTTCTCTTTTTGTAACGCTTCTTTTTTATCTTCATATTGTAATATATGAGGTGTTTTGATGGGTGGTTTGTTTGATTTGTCTGGTTGTGAATTAGTAGGCGTTGCTGGTGTTCTTGCTATTTTAATTAGTCAAGATTTAAGTGTTGATGAGATTGCTACTTTGGGCAATTTTTTTGAAGCACTTGGTACTAATTTGGATACGATTGCCGCTTCTAAAGAATAACGCCTTAGATTTTATGGTCTAAGACGTTGTTTTTATAGTTCTCTTCTTCCTTCGATTGCTTTCATTAGGGTTACTTCATCGGTATATTCTAAGTCTCCTCCTACTGGTATTCCATGTGCAATTCTAGTAACTTTGATTCCCAATGGTTTGATTAGTTTAGAAAGATACATTGCCGTTGCTTCTCCTTCTACTCTAGGGTTGGTAGCAAGTATGATTTCTTTTACGATTTCTGGATTTAGTCTTGCTAATAGTTCTTTGATTTTGATATCGTCTGGTCCAATTCCATTCATGGGAGAAATGGAACCATGTAATACATGATATACACCTTTGTATTCATGCATTCTTTCGATTGCTATGATATCTTTTACATCTTCTACTACACAGATTAGGGATTCATCTCTTTTGGGGTTTCCACATATGATGCATGGGTCTGTATCGGATATGTTATAGCATTTTGAACAATATTTTAAGTTGTTTTTTGCTGTTGTAATGGCATTTACGAATTCTTGTGTTTCTTCTGGTGTTGCATCTAACATATGAAAGGCTAATCGTATTGCTGTTTTGTGTCCAATGCTTGGTAGTTTTTCGAAGGCTTCT
>CAOJXM010000095.1 GCA_948465625.1 uncultured Clostridium sp.
AAAAGAATGTTGCCAAAATAAAAAGACAATGAGGGACAAAGATGAAAAGAAGTTAATTCAAAATCGCCTAAACAGAATTGAGGGACAAATCAAAGGAATTAAAAATATGGTTATAGAAGACCGATATTGTAATGATATTCTAATTCAATTAGCAGCAGTAGAAAGTTCGATAAAAAGTTTATCCAATCATATTTTAGAAAATCATTTATATACTTGTGTATCAAATGATTTAGAAAGTGGTAAACTAGAAGTAATAGACGAGTTGATTAGCTTGTTTAAAAGATTTAATAAAATATAGGGAGGTTTTTTATGAAAAAAATAATTTTAAAAGTAGAAGGAATCGAATGTGAAGGATGTGAAAAACGAATTCAAAATACGGTAAAAATGGTAGATAAAGTACAAGAGGTAGTAGCAAGCCATGAAGAGGGAACTGTGAGTGTGATGGTAGAAGAAGGCGTAAATGAAAGCGAAATTAAAGAAAAAATTGAAGATATTGGATTTAAAGTAAAGGAATAAGAGAATATGAAAAAAGTGGTATTAAATATTGAAGGCATGACATGTAGTGCCTGTTCGAATGGATTAGAAAAATACTTAAACAAGCAAGAAGGCATAAAAGAGGCAAGTGTAAACTTAGTATTAGCAACTGCTATGATTGAATATGAAGATAAATTAACGAAAAAGGATTTAGAAAGATTTGTAGAAGAAGCTGGATTTAAAAGTTTAGGAGAAAAGCAAGAAGAAAAAGGAAAGAAAAAGGATTTTGTTTTACTAATGATTTTTACTGTTTTAGGAATTCTTTTGATGTATGTATCAATGGGGCATATGTTTGGTTTAAAAGTACCAGATAGTATGAACATGGAACATAGCCCTATAGGATATGTTATAACATTATTGGCTCTTACAACGCCTTTTTTAATTTATGGTTTTGACATCATAAAAAATGGAATGAAAAACCTTCTTCATAAAATGCCGAATATGGATTCTTTAGTGGGGATTGGAGTAGTAGTAAATTATTTATATAGCTTAGTAAATTCTGTTTTGGTGTTAAAGGGAAATACACATGCTATACATAATTTATATTTTGAAGCTTCTGCTATGATTATTTTGTTTGTAAAATTAGGTAGATACATTGATAAAAAGAACAAAAATAAAGCAGTGGATACGATTAAAAATTTAGTTACCATTACCCCTAAAAATGGAGTCATTTTAAGAGAAGGAAAGTCAGTTACCGTTACCATAAATGAAATAAAAAAAGGAGATATTGTGGTTTGTAAACCAGGAGAAAAGATAGCAGTAGATGGAACAGTAACAAAAGGTATAACGCATACAGACGAATCCTTTATAACAGGAGAGAGTAAACCAGTAAAAAAGGAAATAGGAGATAATGTAATTGCAGGAAGTATCAATTATGATGGCTACATTGAGTATGAAGCAGAGCGAATTGGAAAGGATTCTAGTATTTCGAATATTGTAAAAATGGTTGTAGAAGCAACCAATACAAAAGCACCAATTGCTCGATTAGCAGATAAAATTAGTGGCTATTTTGTGCCAGCTATTTTTGTGATAGCTTTGTTATCTTTTCTTTTAAATTTAATCGTAACAACGACATTAAGTAGTTCCATCCTTTCACTGGTAAGTGTGCTAGTAGTAGCTTGCCCTTGCGCATTAGGATTAGCAACACCACTTGCTATGGTGGTATCGATTGGTGGATGTAGTAAGAATGGAATTTTAGTAAAATCAAGTGAAAGTTTGGAAAGTGTTAATAAGATTGATACAGTGGTATTTGATAAAACAGGAACACTAACCAAAGGAAAGTTAACAATTGTTGATAAAAAGTGTGAAGAAGAAGAAATGAAAATCTTGCAAAGTTTAGAAAGTAAGTCGAATCATCCATTAGCTAAAAGTGTTTGTGCAACTTCAAAAGAAGTTTATGAGGTAAGCAATTTTGAAGAAATAGCAGGAATGGGAATACAAGGCAAAATACAAGGAAATATGTATTTTGCTGGTAATCATAAATTTGTGCAGAGTAAAAAAGTAGAAAATGATTTAGAACAAGAAGAAAAGGAGTTTACGCAAAAAGGCGAAAGTATCATTTATTTATTTACAGAAGAAAAGGTATTGGCTATTGTAGGGTTAGCAGATGAAATAAAACCAGAAATGAAAGAGATGATACAAAAATTACAAGAGAAAAAGAAAAGGGTAGTAATGTTAACAGGAGATAATGAAAATACAGCTAATAATATTGCGCAAAGCTTAGGAATAAAAGAGGTTATTAGTAATGTTTCGCCAAAAGAAAAATTAGATAAAATAAAGGAGTTAAACAAAAAGCAGTCGTGCTTAATGGTGGGAGATGGCATAAATGATTCCCCAGCATTAAAGGCAGCAACTATTGGAGTAAGTGTGGCAAATGGAACTGATATTAGTGCAGATTCAGCAGATATTATTTTATTAAATGAGAATATGGATACGATTTACGAATTGTTTCAAATAGGAAAGAAAACCATAAGAATTATAAAAGAGAATTTGTTCTGGGCATTATTTTATAATGTTTGCATGATACCACTTGCAACTGGAATATTACCAATTAGCATTAATCCAATGCTAGCAAGTTTGGCAATGACATTAAGTAGCTTAACTGTGGTAGTAAATAGCTTAAGATTAATGAAGTAGAAAAAGGAGCATTAGGCTCTTTTTTCTTTTTCTATAAAATAAACAATTTCCTCTAATTTCCTTTCCTAAAAAATCAAAGTATTATATAATATAAAAAATACAAGGAGTGATACCATGTAATATATCGAAATTAAAAATGTTAGCAAAGAATATAAAATGGGAGAAGTGGTAATAAAAGCTTTAGACAACACCAATTTTAAAATAGAAAAAGGCGAATTGATAGTAATAGTAGGACCATCTGGAGCAGGAAAAACAACCACTTTAAACATTTTAGGGGGAATGGACAGTGCCACTTCTGGAGAGGTAATCGTAGATGGCAGGCAAGTAACCAAATTAAAGAACAAAGAACTCATTCAATATCGTAGAGAAGATATTGGATTTGTGTTCCAATTCTATAACCTAGTACAAAACTTAACAGCAAAAGAAAATGTAGAATTAGCAACCCAAATATGTAAGCAAGCTTTAGAACCAGAAGAAATATTAGAAAAAGTGGGTTTACAAGAACGAAAAAACAATTTTCCCTCTCAATTATCAGGAGGAGAGCAACAAAGAGTGGCGATTGCAAGAGCCATTGCAAAAAATCCAAAACTACTGTTATGTGATGAACCAACTGGTGCTTTAGACTACAAAACAGGGAAACAAATTTTAAAATTATTACAAGATACCGCAAGAAAAGAAAACATGACAGTACTTATCATTACACACAATGGAGCCATTGCACCAATGGCAGATAAAGTAATTCATTTTAAAAATGGAACAGTACAAAAAATAGAGGTAAATGAAAATCCAGTGTCAGTAGAAACAATAGAATGGTAAAGGGAGGAAAGCATGAAAAAAGCTTTATTAAAAGATAGTATAAAAGAAATAAAGAATACCTATAAGCGATTTCTATCTATTTTACTAATGGCTTTTTTAGGAGTTGGTTTTTTTGCAGGAATTAAAGCAACTTCACCAGACATGATTGATACCATTGACCAGTATTACAAAACTCATAATGTTTATGATATAGAGTTAGTTTCTACTTTGGGTTTAACCAATCATGACATGGAAGAACTAAAAAAGATTGATACGATAGATACCATACAAGGAACCTATGAGGTAGATGGTAAACTAGAAATTGACAACAAAGAAGTAATTGCCAAAGTAATGTGTTTAAATGAAATCAATCAACCAAATTTAAAAGAGGGAAGGTTTCCACAAAGTGAGGAAGAATGTGTAGTAGAACCTCTATTTTTAACGGCTAATGATAAAAAAATAGGAGATAGGATAGAAATTGAAATAGAAAATACTACCAATGACGAAGGGGAAGAAATCCCCTATTTAAAGCAAAAACAATTAAAAATTGTAGGAACCGTAGAAAGCCCATTATATATTTCAAGAGAAAGAGGAAGCAGTAGCCTAGGAGCAGGAAAAGTGAATTACTATTTATTTGTTCCCAAAGAAAACATCAATGTTAGTGACGTATATACGCAAATCTATTTAACCCTAAAAGGGGCAGAAAAGTTAGTGACTTCTAGTAAAGAATATGAAGAATATGTAGAGGAAACAAAACAAAAAATAGAAAAAATAAAAGAACAAAGACAAAAAGCAAGGCAAGAGGAATTAGTAGAAAAAGCAACTAAAAAAGTAAATGATGCACAAAATGAATTAGATACCAAGAAACAAGAAGCAGAAGATAAGATAAAACAGGCAGAAGAAGAAATACAAAAGGAAAAACAAGAAATACAAGATGGAGAAAATAAAATAAATACCAATCAAAAAAAAGCAGAGCAAGAATTTGCAAATGCTCAAAAACAAATTCAAACAGCAAAAACTGAAATAACGAAAAACGAAGAACAGCTTAAAGTAAAAGAGCAAGAGGCAAGTGGGCAATTTGCTGAGTTAGAAAAGCAAAAACAAGAATTACAAGCAAAAGAAAAGGAAGTACAACAAGGGATAGAGCAAGTAAAAACACAGTATAACCAAACAATAGAAGCATTAAAAAATCCACAACTTTCACCAGAGCAAAAGCAAATATTAGAACAAACCAAAATGGTATTAGAGGTAAGCAAAAAAGAACTAGAAAGCAATCAACAGCAATTAGTAAGTGCAATTACACAAATTGAAACAGGAATGACAACAGGAAAAGCAGAATTAGAAAAGGCAAAAGTACAAATTGAACAAGGAAAACAAGAAATAGTAAAACAGGAAAATCAATTAAAAACAGCAAAACAAACGATGAACTCTCAAATAGCAAGTGCCCAAAAAGAGCTAGAACAAGCAAAAAACAAAATAAAAGAGGGAGAAGAAGAATTAGCAACCAACAAAGAAAAATTGGAGAAGGAAATTACAGAAGCACAAGGCAAGTTAATCGATGCCAAAGCAAAGATTGCAGAAATAGAGGAGCCTAAGTGGTACATTTTAGACCGTTATGCAAATA
>CAOJXM010000096.1 GCA_948465625.1 uncultured Clostridium sp.
AAACCTTTCTTGTTCATTTTTATTATATCACAAAGCCTCAAAAATATGAAACATTTTTACAAATTTTGTTTATTTTTGTTTCACATTTTTTATTTTTGTGCTATTAAATTTATTTCTACAATTTACCTAATTACATAGTTTGTACCTATTCAGTTTACAAGCAAAGTGGTTTATGGTATAATATAACATATAGATTTATTATGTAAATCAATAAGCTCAAATTGAGTAAAGAAAGGAGAGATTGTTTTAAGTAATCCATAATTTAATGTTTTGAAAAAGCTAATTACATCAAAGGAGAATTTTATCATGGCAAACTACAGAACTAAAAAGGAGATTGAACAAGATTGCAAACGGCTCAAAGAAGCTGCTAAAACTGCAACAACCTTCAAAGAACTTGAAAAGGCAACTGGCTTATCTTATGCAATGATTCAGACAACCTTGTCTAAACATCCTACTATTTTTAAACGGATTAAAGCACAATTAGTGCTTAACAAGGAAAAAGCCACACTAGAAACTCCAGAAGTTCCAGAAACAGCACCAATCGAAGTAACAACCGAAACGTCTGACTTGCCGGAAATGGTAAGCACAAAGCAGGAAGAAAATTTCTCTTTCTTTGTTATAGATGCTTCCATTTGTGGTATTCAACATTTGAGAAATATCCTTTCTCAAATCAGTCTTAACAATGGCAAGATTATCCTAACTAGTATTACCATAAAAGAACTCGAAAAATTACAAAAATTTGACGATGTGGATGGTAATGATGCTAGATACATTTTAGGATTAGCTGCAGAAAATCCTAACCGTTTTGAAAACGTATTAATTGACGAAACCGTTGGAATACCAGATGACTGCATTGTTAAATATTGTGCAGACCATAAAGATAGCATTACCTTGTTAACTTCTGATAAAACAATGGCTTTAAAAGCAAGAATGCTCTGTGTACACGTTCGTTATTTTAAACATTTCAACTCTCCTACAGTGACTCAAACCGCTCGTCATACTAAGGCTAAAATTATGACTTTAATTCCAGCTAATCGAGTTCATAACCAATTATTCATTTCTAATTTTCAGAGAACATTTATGTCTATTCGTGTTTTCTCAAACGGATTTGAATATAATGAGGGAACTAAAAAGTTGAAAATAGGAGATGATGTATTAATCGCTACAAAAAAAGCAGATTATATCACATTTGCACATTATCGAATGATTTCTTTACGTGCAACTAACAATTGTGAATTGGTTTATTCTAGGAGATTTTATAAAGATGATAAATTAATCGTTTCGGAACCTGAATACAAGAGCTTTCTTCAGGATTTTAAGTGTAGACATGATTTATAATCCTATTACTTAAAACAAAAACATTTCTAAAGAACACATCTTAAGCCTAACTGTATTATTATACGGTTAGGCTTCTTTCTTTTCTATTTTAATCCATAGGAGTAAAAAATTCCAAAAAATGTTGCTTTTTTACTTTTTCTATGATACAATATTATGCGTTATGATAGGAACGATACTAAGAGGAGGTGCAATACAATGCCAAACATTAAATCAGCAATAAAAAGAGTAAGTGTAATAGAAAAGAAAACTTTACAAAATAACATGGTAAAATCAGCTTATAAAACAGCGGTTAGAAAATTTGAAGAAGCTGTTAGTGCAGGAAATGTTAATGATGCTGAAAAATTATTTGTAGAAGCAACTAAAAAAATAGACCAAGCTTGTACAAAGGGTGTTATTGTAAAAAACACAGCTGCTAGAAAAAAATCTAGATTAGCAAAAAAATTAAATGCTGCTAAAGCATAGGTTAGTAAAAAATTATGCATAGTTTTTTATTTTAGAGATTACTTTAAGAGGTGGTCTCTCTTTTTTTGCTATTTATTACCTTTGCTTTCTTTATAATTTTATGTTAACATTATTAGTAGAGTAATGATTACAAAAGAAAGTTGAGGGAAACTTATGTTAAAAAAACTGATTCAAACTTTTCAATCGATGGATTTATTAGTAAAAAAGATTATCCAAAAAGGAGTTCATTTTTGTTTAGGAATTGCTATCATTGCCACAGTCATTTTACTTACATATGCCTTTTTTAAATCTCCACAACTTTATTACATAGGATTAGGAATTTTCCAAGTTAGCTTATTTTGGGCTGTTGAATTTGTTATTTGTGGAATGGCTATTGATACAATAAAAAAGGGTATTGCTTAAGAAAAAGAGGAGAACTTTTATTCAAATACTAAGTTCTCCTTTTCTTTTTTACTCTCTTATTCTTTTCCCATTTCTTCTATCAACATTTTATTCAACATTTGTGGATTTGCTTTTCCTTTGGTTTGCTTCATCGCTTGCCCTACTAAAAATCCAATGGCCCTATCCTTACCTGCTTTATAATCTGCAACAGATTGTGGATTATTCTTTAATACTTCTAGTACAACTTCTCTAATAGCTCCCTCATCTGATATTTGAATCCACCCTTTTTCTTCTATTATTTTACTTGGTGCTTTTGGCTCTTCAAACAATTCTTCTACTACTTTTTTAGCAATCGCACTACTAATCGTACCTTTTTGAATTAATTGTATTACCTCTGCTAACTGCTCTTGTGTAAATGGGATTTGTTCTGGCTCCATCTCTTTTTCATTTAAAATTCTAGAAATATCTGATAAAATCCAGTTCGCAACTGCTTTTGGATTATTGCAAATTTTAGTAGTTGCTTCAAACAAATCAGATAAATGCTTAGAAACTGTTAACAAATCGGCTTCTCTTTGTGTTAATTTATATTCCTCTACATATCTTATCCTTCTTGTTTCTGGTAACTCTGGCAATGCTTTTTTAATATTTTCTATATACTCTGTTGATAAACGAATCGCTACTAAATCTGGTTCTGGAAAATAGCGATAATCTTGTGCATCTTCTTTATCTCTCATTGAAAAAGTTTTACCAGATACATCATCCCATCTTAGGGTTTCTTGTTCTACCTTTCCCCCATTTTCTAGTACTTCTATTTGTCGGTCAATCTCATATTCAATTCCTCTTACAATTGCACGAAAAGAGTTCATATTTTTCATTTCTGTACGAGTGCCCAACTTCGTTTCTCCTTTTTTTCTAACCGATACGTTAACATCTGCACGAAAAGACCCCTCTTGCATTTTACAATCTGATACTTCAATGTATTCTAATATTGATTTTATTTTTCTTAAATATTTCTCCGCTTCTTCACTCGAACGAAGATCTGGTTCTGATACAATCTCAATTAATGGCACCCCTGCACGATTTAAATCGACTAAAGTTCCGCCACCAAATTCATCGTGATTTAATTTCCCTGCATCTTCTTCTATGTGAATTCTAGTTAATCCTATTTTCTTCTTTTCCCCATTTTCTTTTTCAATTTCCACATACCCCTCTTTACAAAGTGGTTTATCAAATTGTGATATTTGATAAGACTTTGGAAGGTCAGGATAAAAATAGTTTTTTCTATCATTTTTGCTATCTTGTGATATACTACAGTTCGTTGCCAATCCTGCTTTTACTGCGTATTCTAATACTTTTTCATTTAACACAGGTAAAGCACCTGGCATAGCCATGCAAATCGGACAACAATGGGTATTTGGCTCTCCTCCAAACTCAGTTGGACAAGAACAAAATATTTTTGTTTTTGTTGATAATTCAGCATGTACCTCTAATCCAATTACTACTTCATACTCTTCTCTTGACATCAATTCTCCTCCTTATTTCCTAAACTCTGGTTGATATTTCTCTCTAAATTTTGCTTTTTGCTCATAGGCATATGCTACCTTTAATATGGTTTCTTCTGCAAAATGCTTTCCAATTAATTGTACGCCAATTGGCATTTGTTCTTTGTTTACACCACAAGGAATTGATATTCCTGGAAGCCCTGCTATGTTGACTGAAACTGTACAAATATCTGCTAAATACATTTCCAATGGATTGTTTGATTTTGTTCCTATTTCAAATGCTACATTTGGTGAGGTTGGTGTTAAAAGTACATCATATTTTTCGAAGTTTTTGGCAAATTCTTTTTTTACTAAAGTACGTACTTGTTGTGCTTTTTTATAGTAAGCATCGTAATAACCAGAACTTAACACATAAGTTCCTAGTATAATTCTTCTTTTTACTTCTGCTCCAAATCCTTCACTTCTTGAATTTCTATAAATATCTTTTAAATTCTCAAAATTAGGAGTACGATAACCATAACGGATACCATCAAATCTACCTAAGTTTGAACTTGCTTCTGCACAAGCAATAATATAGTAGGTAGCTAGGGCATAATCTGCAATGTCTAACGAACATTCTTCTACAATTGCTCCCATTTGTTTATATTCTTCTATTACTTTATCGATTGCTTCTTTTACTTCTTTGTTGATTCCTTCTCCAAAATATTCTTTTGGCACACCAATTCGTAACCCTTTTATATCTTGTGTTAAACATTTGGTATAATCCTTTTTTTCCACTTTTGCTGATGTGGTATCCATTTCGTCATGTCCTGCAATTACATTTAATAGCATCGCTGAATCGGTAACATCTTTGGTTAAGGTTCCAATTTGGTCTAAAGAAGAAGCAAACGCTACTAACCCATATCGTGATACCAATCCATAGGTAGGCTTTAAACCAACAATACCACAAAAAGACGCTGGTTGACGAATGGAACCTCCTGTATCACTGCCTAATGCCCATGGTACCATATTGGCTGCTACTGCTGCTGCAGAACCACCACTTGACCCCCCTGGTACTCTTTTTAAATCCCATGGGTTTCTGGTCTTTTTAAAATATGAATATTCTGTAGATGCACCCATTGCAAATTCATCCATATTCAATTTTCCTAACTGAACCATTCCTGCTTCTTTAATTCTTTCCATTACAGTTGCATCATATGGTGCAACAAAATTCTCTAACATTTTTGAACTACAAGTCGTTTTTACCCCTTTGGTACAAATATTATCTTTAATTCCAATTGGAATTCCAGCTAAATCTGATGTTTGCTCTATTTTTTTTGCTTGTTCTATTGCATCTTCACATATGGTTACAAAAGCTTGTACCTCTTTTTCTTTTTCTTGTATTCGTTCCACATAGG
>CAOJXM010000097.1 GCA_948465625.1 uncultured Clostridium sp.
TCAATTAAATCTTCTTCATTTTCTTTAGATATTTTCTTTTTTCTTGGTTTAGAACTCATATTCTTATTTTTACCACGTTGATCTCCATAGAGTGCTTGTGGACCTTTCTCATAATATATACGTTCCCATTTACCAACAATATCATGATTTCCTAATTTAAAGTGATATGCTGTCTCTTGTAATGATAAATGATTTGTATGCATATATTCTACCACATTTTGTTTAAATTCTCCATCATATGAGATTCTTTTATTTTTTGATAAACCTTCTACACCATGTTCTCTATATCTTCTAACCCATTTTCTTACACATGATACTGATGGAATATTAAAGAAATTTGATGCATCTCTATATCCATGATGTTTTTCTTCACAAAACTTTACAACCTTTAATTTAAATTCTTCTGAATATTTTGCCATAAAAATGAACCCTCCTTATTAAACTAATTTTTGTCTAATAATTTGGGTTCACTTCATAGTGTGGTGCCACACGGTAGTGGAAAATTTTATTCTGCAACTTCGTTGTATCATAAAATTTTCCCTTTATATAGCGTACCTTCGGCTCGCTCTATGAACTTATTTTCTTACTTTGAACTCTTTCTAAGTTTCCACTCTTTCAAATTTATCCTCTTGTTCTACAGCGTTCAGCGTTACAAATACAAAAGTGCTCGGAAAGCAAGAGCCATGCCGGTAAAAGACGTACTGCCGGCGCCGCGATAACTCGTGCAGATGTTGCTACCGCTGTAACCGCCTCCTCTGCGGACACAACGACCGTAAGCATTGCTACCCGTCTCCGTTGTCCACTCATAACAATTACTTGCCATATCCTGTATATGACACTTTTCATCACCATTTTCTCCTGTATTAGCTAATGCCGAATTAATACTTTTTCCGTCTTGCCTTGAATAATCTGTATCTCCTGAATACTTCTGAATAAACACTATCGTTGTATCCCAAGCATAACTATTCATCAAATCACTCGTTACTCCATAATTACTATCATACATATTTCGACATGCCGTGGTTGCATCTGGTTGCGTTATATTATTCCATAACTGTCCTTCTACTGTTGGAGCTGATGATTCACTAAAACTTGTTGACACCTTAGAATTTGGCTTTCCATCTACTCCATAACTTGCCTCATATCTTGCAATATAGTAACCACCATGGTTTGCCACACTGGTTTTAAATGCATTAATATCTTTGGCTATTGTATTTCCATAATTCTTTAAGTTTTCTGTATCATTAACATCTTCTTCTATATTTAAACCTGTATACTCACTTTCTGTTCCCTCTTCTGCAAACTCATATCGTCCCAGCTTTACTGTCTCTCCATCTACTGCTATCCATACAAACTGGTTTCCTTCTTCATCTTCAATAATCAACCCTGCCTTTACCGCTTCCTGTGTTGGCTGAGTGCTTCCATCTCCCCATATTGCAGTATCTACATCTACTGGCTTAAATCCCTTTGGTATCTCTGGGTTAAACGCTTCTGGTGTTCCACCATTTATCGTACTATTTTCGGTATAAATTCCATTACTATCTGGCTTTCCTGGTTTTTCTATTGGTGTACTACTTCCACCTTGGTACTGATTAATCAAATCTCCCATTTCTTTGTCTACACTATTTAAACTAGCTGCTTCATTATTAGCTGAATTCTTATAGATTTCTGCTCCTTCTTGCGACTTCTTAAAAATTCCATTGTCTCCTACTGTTAAGTTAATCGCTACTCCTGCTAAAATTAACATCACAATCACTGTGATAATGAGTGCTATTAAGGTAATTCCTGCATTTGTTCTTACTAACTTACTTTGCTTTTCTCTCATCTAAACTTCTCCTTCCTTTGTCTCTTTATTTATATTATTTCCTTCTTTACTTTTTTTATTCTCCCTGAAATAATATATCTTTTCCTTTTGCTTCGGCATTTTTTCTATCAATTTGCACATATCTTTTCTATCTTCTATTTTCCTCTTACCTCTAGCACTCTTATTCTTTTTTCAATGTACATCTTTCTCAAAAAATGCTTCTACTTTTACATCCTACCATATTGTTATGGAATTAGTCAATATATCGTTTCACTTTTTGCAAAAAATCGAAACTTAAATTTTGTAAAATATTTGTGAAAGTGTTGTATTAATGCCCATTATGTGATACTATATAGCTATCTTATCATAAGGAGGAAAATTATGGGTTGGATTATATTAGGAATTATTGTTTTGCTAATTATCTTTATCATTTCTATTTATAATGGATTAGTAACCTCAAGACAAAAAGTAAAAAATGCTTGGAGCCAAATTGATGTTCAATTACAAAGAAGATTTGATTTAATTCCAAATTTAGTAGAAACAGTAAAAGGATATATGTCACATGAAAACGAGGTCTTAACCAAAATTGCAGAATTAAGAACTTCTTGGGCCAATACTACTTCTGTAAGTGCCAAAGCAGAGCTTGATAATCAATTAACTGGTGCTTTAAAAACTATTATGGCGGTTTCTGAAAATTATCCAGATTTAAAAGCCAATGTCAACTTTTCAGAATTACAAGAAGAATTAAGAAATACAGAAAATAAAATTTCTTTTTCTAGACAATTCTACAATGACTCAACTACGATGTATAACACAAAATTAGAAGTTTTCCCTTCTAACCTAATCGCAGGTATGTTTAATTTTAAACCAGAAGAGTTATTTAAAGTTGATGATCCAGAAGCTAGAAAAAATGTAAAAGTAGATTTTAACAATTAATTTGATATGGCAGACTTATGGAGTCTGCCATTGCTTTACACTCTTACATAGAAAGGAGTTTTATGATGTTTGAAGATATAAAAAGAAATAAAATAAAAACAGGAGCAATTGTTGGTGTATTTTTATTGTTTATTACTCTGATTGTCTACTTTATTTGTATCGCTTTTGACTTGGGAGTTCTATCAATTGTGATTGCACTTATCTTTTCCATTGGTATGACTTTTGCTACTTATTATAATTGTGATAAAATTGTTTTAGCGTCTTGTCATGCCAGACCTGCTACTAAAGAGGAAGATTTAAAGTTGGTTAATATTTTGGATGCCTTAGTGATTAGTGCTGGGTTAAATGTTAAGCCTAAATTGTATGTAGTAGAAGACCCTCACCCAAATGCCTTTGCTACTGGCCGAAATCCACAAAATTCTGTTATTTGTGTTACTACTGGATTATTGCAAAAGTTAGATTACTATGAATTAGAAGGAGTTGTTGCTCATGAATTAGGGCATATTAAGAATTATGATATTCGCCTTTCTGCTGTTATTTCTGTTATGGTTGGCTTGATTGTAATGCTTGCAGATTGGGGAACTCGCTCTTTTTTGTGGAGAAGTATGGATGATGATTCGGATAGTAAGACTGGTACTTTTGTGATGGTGTTTGGCATCTTTTTGATGGCTTTATCTCCAATTTTTGCAAAATTACTACAGCTTGCCGTTTCAAGAAGAAGGGAGTTTTTGGCTGATGCTACTGCTGTTGAATTAACGAGAAATCCAAATGGATTGATTTCTGCTTTGCAAAAAATCGAAGCTGACCCTAATGAGTTAAAAACTGCTACTAATGCGACTTCTCATATGTATATTGCAGAACCTTTTAAAAAAGAGGTAAATGGAAAGAAACATACCAATTGGTTTTCTACTCACCCTAGCACAGAAGAACGAATTGAAGCATTGCGAAAGATAAAGTAGTTGCAAAAAGAACAGCTTTTATGGTGGCTGTTCTTTTGTTATATTTCTTTTATGTTAAAGATTTTACATGCATTTTGGTAAGTAATACTTGCTATTTCTTCGTTTGTTAATTGCTTTACTTTCGCAATTTTTTCTACAATATATTTTAGGTTTCCAGAATGATTGCGTTTTCCTCTATTGGGTTCTGGACTTAAATAGGGGCAATCTGTTTCAATTAGCATTTTTTCTAGTGGTACCAATTGAATGATTTCATCTGCATTTTTAGCATTTTTGAATGTAACAGGACCTGCAAATGAAATAGAAAAACCTAGCTTTAACGCTTCTTTTACCAATTCTCGATTAAACGGGCAACAATGCATTATCCCTTTTTTGTTTGGAGTATGTTGTTTTAAGATAGCAATTGTATCTTGCACTGCCTCACGTGTATGCACTACAATGGGTAGATTTAACTCATTGGCTACTTGTATCTGCTTGATAAAATATTGTTTCTGTATCTCTTTATTTTCTTGTTTCCAATAGTAATCTAGCCCAATTTCTCCTATTGCTACTACCTTGTTATAACTGCTTGCCATTTCTTTTATAGTAGTTATCTCATTATTTATTTTATCATCTTCTTGGTTATCCACACTATTATCCACATCGTTAGGAGATATTCCACAAATTGTGAATATATGTGGATATTTTTTTGCTATGTTATTAGCTTGCTTAGAAGATTCTATGTTATATCCTGCACAGATTAGTTTTGTTACTCCTTGCTTATATAATTCTTGAATTAGTTCATCTCTATCTTCTAAAAACTGTTCATCATTGTAATGGGCATGTGAATCGAAATATTCCATTGTATACTCGCTTCCTTTTTTCTTTATTTTGGCTATTGGGGACTTTAAGAAGCGTCCCAAATGGTCCAGTTTGGACCAAAAAGAACCGTCCCTAATGGGTCAAAATTACAACATTAGCTACTGCATATTCTTTACAGTGTGATAGGCTAATATCTATATTTTTGATTTGGTCCAGTTGTACATCGATGAATTTCACATAGGGTCTTCCATTTTTGTCGTTTCGAATTTCTGCATTTTGCCAAGATATACTGTATTTGTTTTCTAATAATTGGGATAAAGCCTTAAATAAGGCTTCTTTGGCTGCAAATCTTACTGCATAATGTTGATATTTTACTTGATTTTTACTTTCACAATACTCTATTTCGTGTTGTGTGTATATTTTGTTAATAAATTTGTCTTGCATTTCTTCAATGGTTTCTTTGATTCTACTGATTTCTATGATGTCTGTTCCACAACTAATGTTCACGTTTCTTCCTCCTTCTAGTAATGGGTGGCTTTTTTAAT
>CAOJXM010000098.1 GCA_948465625.1 uncultured Clostridium sp.
CTACAAAGCTTAAGCTTGCGTCCCTACCGGCACAGCCGGAAGCTTACAAACAGTAAAAAAACATAAAATACCTAAAAATAGGTATTTTATGTTTTATTGAATTGGATTTAAAACCAATTTAACTTTCAAACATTCTTCGCATACTCCTAATTTATCTATTACTATGCAAATATACTTGTTGTCTTTTTGTTTTAAATATTTACTAATAATTTCGGAATAATACCTTGGAACATATCCAACAAAAATATCATTTATTTTCATTTTTATTGCATTTGCATCAAATTTATTATTCGCCTCCGATTCTAATATTACATTACTTCCTACCTTTAGTTTTTCCTCATTCTCCTTCTTACAACAATGTCTAGTTCCAGCTATATAAAATTCTCTTGTAATGTTTTTTTCTTTTAAGTTTAAAATTGGGTCAACAAATTCTAAGGTATCTAAAGATGTCTTTGCTCCACTTCTTTTTAACAATTCAAATGCATCATAATTCTCTAACTTATACTTCTTTAAAATTTCATCTATATCAATCCTGGTTGAACCTGGTATTCTACTTAAAAATTCTGGAAAAAGTTTATCACTAACATATTTTTTGTTTACATTAGGAAAAGAAACCAGTAAATCAAAACCTTCCTTTTGACATTGCTTTATATCTTTACTATATTCAAACTCATATTTACCATTTTTCTTTAAAATTCCTACTATATGTCTTTTTCTACTTTGTGGATTTTTCCATATTAGATATAAATAATCACTTTTGATATTTTTTATTTGAATCACCTCTTTTATAAATCTCTTTTAATATCTTCATCTTTTCTATCAAATATCTTTTTAATAATTCATACCTTCTCTGTGAGATATATTTATTAACCTGATATAAAATTTCCTCTATTTTTTCTGTATTTAGTTTTAAAATAGCTATTTCTGCAAATTGCCTTGTATTCTCATAATAATTATCATGCAAATATTGTAAAACTTCTTTATGAGTTGGAATCTTTTTTACATTTCCATTTATTCTAACTAATGTTTTAGATTTTGAATCAACTAAAGAACTTAATTTTAATTTATCTTTACTTAAATAATTCGCTATTTCATGTTCATTTATTAGCGCACATAAGGAAGAACCATTATCATATAAAGGAGCAAAGCATTCTTGAGTGTCTTTTGTTTTTATAATAGCCCAATTGTTTGAATGCCTATCTGAATTACCTATTATGAAATCAAAAATCATTATTTTAAAAAAATCTCTTTTTAATTCATTTGTACTTAAAGAATTCAATATCATTTCTAGGCAATAATATTGTCCTGTTTCCATATCAATTCCAGCAGTTACATCGTACTTTGGATATTTCCTTGAAATATAAGAAACACCTTCCGACATTGTTTGTTTATCTTTTAATATATTATAACTTAAACAACCGATATCACCATAATATGTTCCTATATCAATTTTAGCACTCTTCATTTTTAATTCGCTAGCAATCAATTCTGCAATTTTCTCTGATATATTTTCATAGGTAGAAATTTCATTTTTTTTATCGTTTTTTTGATATGTCTTTTTTACATATTTAAACCAACCACAAATTCTTCTATTATTAGGTTTTGTTAACCATATTTTTTTACCTTTTCCAGAGTCTAATTTTTCTTTGTCCGAAATCCATTTATCAAATACTTTTATTCTTATCACTCCATATTATATTTATCAAAAAACTCTACAAAACATTGATATTTCAACGATGCAGAGTTTTTATTTTTCTGGTGACCCCTACGGGAATCGAACCCATGATTCAGCCTTGAGAGGGCTGCGTCTTAACCGCTTGACCAAGGGGCCTCTTTGATACTTATCTATCATAGCATTTTTTCGACTTCCTGTCAACACCTTATTCTACACACATTTTTAATATTTGCATTAATCGTTCTTCTTGTTTGGTTAAATACAAATAGCCAATTAGCCCTTCAAAGGCAGTAGAATACCTATATTCTGTCACATTTGCATTTTTAGGCAAATGATGATTTTGCGCATTTCTTCCCCTTCTAACAATATCTTGTTCTTCTTCTGTTAGCTCTGGCATTATCTTTTCTAGTTTAGCCGCCTGTGCTGCTGCTTTTACATACTGGATTGATTCTATATGCAATTTATGTGGCTTTAACTTCGTATGATTTACCAAATAGGTACGTATATACAGTTCATATACAGCATCTCCTACATAAGCCCATGTTAATGGAGATAATAGATTAATTTCTTCTTTTGACTTTTCACTTAAATTTAATATATCCTCTAACATTTTATCCCTTTCTTACTTTTTCAATTGATATTCTACCTATTTTTCCACTTCTAAAATCTTCTACTACTATGTTTGCAACTTTTTCTTCATCTACCCTACCTCCAGAAACAATGGCACCTCTTTTTCTTCCTATTTGCTCCAGTATTTCTACAATTGCTTCATTTTCTTCTTGGTGTTTCAGCATTTGCTCTATTTCTTTTTCTTCTAATTGATATCTTGCTAATAAACTACTTTTTTCCTCTTTTAACAAAAATTTTAACAAATAAAATGCAATTTCTGTCTTTTCTAAAATCTCATCTTTTATGGTTCCTGTATAGGATAAGTTTAAGCCTACTTCCTCCCTTTCAAACTTTGGCCATAGTACTCCTGGCGTATCTAATAATTCAATCTGATTGGCTACTCGAATCCATTGTTTTTGCGTAGTTACTCCTGGCTTATTTCCTACTTTAGCAGAGGTTTTGTTTGCCAGACGATTAATAAAAGAGGATTTACCAACATTAGGAATTCCTAAAACCATAACTCGAATGGCACGTCCTGTCCTTCCTTTACCAGCTAATGCTTCTAGTTCTTCTTTCATAACCTCTTGGATTTTCCTAATTACTTCTTTGATTCCTTTTCCAGAATTACTATCTACAATAACTGCTATTTCACCCTTTTTTTCAAAATACGTTACCCACTGTTTTGTTGCATTTTCTTGTGCTAAATCACTTTTATTTAGTACCACAATCTTCTTTTTGCCTTTGATTAGCCCTTGTAAATCTGGATTTTGACTAGAAATTGGAATACGGGCATCTAATAGTTCTATTACTACATCAATTAATTTTAAATCTTCTGCTATCTGCTTTTTGGTTTTTGCCATATGTCCTGGATACCAGTTTATGTTGGTTTTTGAAGTATTTTCATGATTCATTATTTTCACCTACTTTTTCTTTCTTCCTAATTTTTAACTGACTACAAAATGTAGTCAGTTATCTCTCTTTTGTTTAATAATTTCTATATTCATTTTGGTCTGCTCGCTCATCCAATTTTCGGTCAAATTCATCATTTTTATAAAACCAATCAGTTTTCTTATCTACTGGATGTGCAGTTCTGTTTCTTTCTATTAACATCATAAATAGTACAGCAATAGGTAGCACGATGGCAATAAAAGAAATACCTACTCTTGTGTAATCATTTAAAGTTCCTGCTCCTTGATTGGTAATCATTGGCATTAAAGAATAATATAAATCAACGCCAAAATAC
The DNA here is from genome assembly GCA_948465625.1 of uncultured Clostridium sp. GTDB lineage: Bacteria > Bacillota > Clostridia > TANB77 > CAG-508 > CAOJXM01. The sequence goes on from CAOJXM010000098.1 coordinate 3,528, forward strand.
ATTGCATGTGCTACTAAATAGATAATTCCTCCTATAATCTTGTCTTTTGCCACTAATAGAATACATGCAAATACCACAAATAGTAATACAATTTCAGTTACCATATTCATTGGTTGAAATCCTATATCAATTGCAAGAGATGCCGTAAAGGCTACTACTAATCGAAATAACCAAAACACTCCCATTAACATTACTAACAAATAGCTCATTAAACTTTTCATCTGTATTCCCCTCTCTTTCTTTCAAAATTTATTTTAACATAATTTGTTTTTTTTATCAACTTTTGCTTGTATTTTTTGTTAGAAGTATAAATATTTTTTCGCATTTTAGGTAAAATATTTTTTGGGAGGCGTATCATGAATCAAATATTGTTTGAGCAAAAGGAAGAAACGAATTTTTACGAAAAACCAGTTGTTAAAACTAAAGTAAAGTTTTTTAAAGTAATTTTTCTACTCTCTGTTTTACTTACCAGTGCCACTTTACTTTATTATTTTTACTATTTATATAGTATTAACCAAAAAGAACAACTTTCTAATAAATTAAAGGATAACTTTAACCTTGCTTCTTTGTATACAGGAATTGATACCACTTATCCAACCAAAAAACTAACTTTAAATGATTATATTTCTGAAGATTCTAACTTTTCTGTAATTGGATTAATTGAAATTCCTAAAATTAACATTAATTACCCTATTCTTTCTTATATCAATGAGGACTTATTAAAGATTGCTCCTTGCCGATTTTTTGGTCCCCTTCCCAACGAACCTGGTAATTTGTGCATTGCTGCTCATAATTATAATAATGATAAGTTTTTTAGTAAGTTAAAAAATTTGAAAAAGCAAGACAGTATTTTTATTTATGATTTAAGTGGAAACAAGCTTGAATATGTGGTTTATGATATTTATGATACGGATTATAGCGATTTAAGTTGTACTAGACAAGAAACACAAGATAAGAAAGAAGTTACACTGATTACTTGTAATAATGTAAAAAACAAAAGAACGATTATTAAAGCAAAAGAAAGAGAATAACTTCTCTTTCTTAATCTATTAAATATTTTTATAATCATTAATTTTTTTGTATGCGTAGATTGCAACAATGGCAAGCCCTGCTATTGTTAATACCATAGTATAATCTCCTGCACCTGTTTTTGGTAAGTTGTTTACTGTATTGTTCACTGTATTATTTACTGTGTTATTGTATGTGCTTGTAGTATTATTTCCTAATGGATTTGCTGTATTATTATCAATTCCAGTTGCATTATTGGTTCCTGTTGCATTGTTATCTACATTTGTATCATTGATAATCATAAATCCATCATTGGTTGCAAATACCATGTTAGCAACTGTACATAGTAATACTGCTATTACAACTATTGATAAAACCCTTTTTAAATTTGTCATCTGAATATCACCCCATCATAATTTTATTACTCTTAT
>CAOJXM010000099.1 GCA_948465625.1 uncultured Clostridium sp.
AAATAAAGAGATACTTAAAATCATGGCAAAGATTGTTACTATACTAACTACAAATTTTTTTAAATTTACTATTTTTAATTTCATAAAAACTCCCCCTTAATTTTACGAACATTTATTCTTAACTTTAAAACTATTATAAACGAACAAAAATTTGTTGTCAAGAGTTTTTAATAAAAAAATCAAAAAAATGTTTGGTTATTATATTCACAATAAAATTGGTTGAATTTGTTCCCTATCTAATGCTGTTTCTAAGGTTTTGATAATATAACTTGCATCAAATACTAAAGAACGTGGTTTGGTTATAGGATTATCTTGTTTCATTGGAACAAAATAATAATTAGTTCGATTTAACAATGTACCGATGTTATTTGCATTTCCACTTAATGCGTCATTAGTTGATACGGCAATTACTAAAGGATTATTGTTCCTTAAATGCGATTTTGCTCCCCTATTCTAATGGCAGATTTGGATATTAAAAATGTCTACTTTTTTGTTAAAGTAGATAAAAATTCTTTGCTTGTTTCATCGATTTGCGTGGTAGAAAAATTAATTTCAATCTCTTCCCCATTTCCCAAAATATCTTCAATCAATAGTCTTGTAATCTCTCTTTTGATTTTCAAGTCAAACGTATCAAATATTGAAAAAGAACCATTTATCATATCTAGTACATCTTGCTTTGTATTCGTTTTTAGATTACAATTCTCTTTTTTGGTATTAGCTTGCAAAATAGCAATTTTAGTTTCTAATTCCTTTTTCTTTTCTTTTAATCTTCTTAAATTATCATTGATTATTTCTATTAAATCAATATCAATATATTTCATTTTTTCAACTAGATTTTCTATCTCTTCTTGATTTTCTCGATAAGCTTTTTCTAAAAAATCTAACTCCTTATTACGAATGCTTTCTTGTATTGTCATTTTTTGAAGTTCTTTATATATTTCTAAATTAGGTACAAACGTTTCTTTAATAATATGGAGTATTTGGTTATCTAATGCTTCCCCCTTTACGTTTAATCCCTTACATTTTTGACCTCGTGATTTCTCTTTTAGTTTACAACAATATCGGTAATTCACACTTCCATCTGCCCTTTTCTTCTCTATATTTCGTGGTCGCATATAAGAGCCACAATTCCTACATTTAATAAGACCAGAAACAATGCTTTGTTTTTTTACATGGTCAACTGCTCGATAACATTTATCCATGTTTTTCTCTAATAATTTTTGCACCGCAATCCACTCTTTCCCAGGAATGATTCCTTCTTGCAATCCAACTGCAATAATCCACTCTTCTATCGGTTTTACTTTTTTACCACTTGTCTTATTAAAGGTTAAAAAACCATAACTCCCATCAAATTTATTTCTTTGGTCGTTTTCACAATAGATGTGAATTCCTTTCTCTTTGTAATATTGTAAAATGTCTTTATCATTTTTAGCATATACTAGATTGCTTAAAATCCCTTTTAGTGATGTTATACTATAATACACTCTTTTTCGTGTTTTTATATCATGTTCTATTAAATAGGTTTCTAATTTGGTTAAAGATTTCAACTCTTGATATTTCGAAAAGATTAGTTTTACAATTGCTATTTCGCTTTTATTAACAGTTAATCGAGTAGCCATTTTATTTTTCTTAACCAAACCATTACCATTCTCTTGGCAAATACTTATCTTTTTATATCTTTTAGCCACAAAACCTAATGGTGGTTCTCCTCCTAGCCAAGTTCCTGTTTTGGCTAGTTCTAGTAAGTTATCCCTTATTCTTTCTGCAATTACTTCTCTTTCTAATTGAGCAAATACAGAAGCAATATACATCATAGCTCTTCCCATTGGAGTTTTGGTATCAAATTGTTCCTTAATGGAAACAAAGCTTGTATGTAAGGAACTTAATTCATTGATTAAACCAGAAAAATCTGCAATATTTCTACTAATTCTATCTAACCTATAGCAAATCAAAACATGAAATGGATTTCTTCTTTCCTCTTCTAAAAACTTTTTAAATTCTGGCCTTTCAAAACTTCCTCCTGAGAATCCTTCATCTTCATAGATAAAGGTACTAACCTCATAAGTACTTTCTGGAAAATGTAATTTAATATATTCTTTTGCTATTTCTATTTGATTTCCTACTGAATCACCTTTATCACTATACTTGGATTTTCTAGAATAGATGGCAATCCTTACTTTTGCTCTTTCTTGCACAAATTGCCTCCTTCTAATTCGTTATCTTTTAAATACTTCAAAATTGAATGGAATATATCGTTTTTTTCTTTTGTAGAAATACATAAATTCTCTATACTGCTTTTGATTAAAAAAGCTTTTATAAACGCTAAATTGTGTATATATGCTTTACTTTCTTGATTATTTAATTTTATATTCATAAACAAAACCTCTTAAAAGAAGTATATTCATTCAAAATTCTACAATTTCTGCGAAAAAAATATTGTATCTTTTTTATTTTAGTGATAGTATAACTTATGTAATCATTTATAGCTATTTTATAGGAGGTAATTATTATGACACTAAGAAAAAGAGTACGGTTTTTTTTAATCCTTTCTATTTCAATTGTAATATTTTTTGCTACTACTGCTCAAACTACTTATTTTGCACAAAGTAATATAGTAGCAGAAGCAAACAATTCTATAAGTGTCGATTTTAGACATTACTATTATAATCAACTAAATGAAGTAGAAAGAAAAATTTATCATAATCTGCTTCTTTCCAAAGAAAGCTTTTTAAACAACAAAGAAGTGGTTTTTCCTATTCAGCCTTGTGATAAAAACAACAAGCAACAAGACCACTTGTATTATTCGACCTTAATAATGAGGACTGTTAAGGCATTTACTTATGATAATCCGGAAGTGTCAATATGGTTTGGAAATTATGATACAGGCTATTTTCAAACAAAAGATTATACTTATATATCATTAGAACCCAAGGCTCCAAATGATTTAAACACAAATCTAAATCCCAATACCATTAGAGAAGGCATCTGTGAATTCGAAAGAATTTCTTCTGAATTTGTTCAAACCTTATCTGGTACAGATGTAGAAAAATTAACAGCAATTCACAATTGGTTACTAGAACGTTGCCAATATGATTATTCCTACATGCTTCCTGATACAAAGACAGTATATGGAACCATTGTCGAAAGACGTTCTATCTGTTCTGGATTTGCAGCTTCTTATAAGTATCTTGCAGACTTAGCAGGTTTACAGGTTTTATATGTTACAGGAGATCTTTATGATGCTGAGAAGGGTAAACGCCTTCCACATGCTTGGAATATCGTTTATGTTAATCAACAATACTATATGGTTGATGTAACTATGGATAGTGGTTGTATTAACAATAACTTTACTTTTTTACTTACACCTATTAATAATAATACTCACTATATTGATAATTATTATTTTAAGTATCCTATTTTTAAATAGCAATTAAGGTCCCCTTACTAGGGACCTCTTTTCTTATCTGCCATCAAAATAGGTTTGCATTTGCTGCCATTGTGGCTGGGGTATCAGTAATACCATTTACTAATTTTGCAATAGTATTACCAGTACATGGTGCAATTATCATTATATCTGTCATTCTTTTTGGCCCAATTGGTTCTGCCTCTGGAATCGAATGAATAATTTCTTTTCCTGTAATTTCTTGTATCTCTTTAATAAAATCATTTGCTTTTCCAAATTTCGTATCTAAATCGTAGGCGTTAAAAGACATAATCGGAACAACCTCTGCCCCCTCTTCTATTATTCTTTTCATTTGAGGAATCGTTGTTTTAAATGTACAAAAAGAACCTGTCATAACAAATCCTACTTTTTTTCCTTCTAATTTCACAATATATACCTCCCTTCTTTGTCATAATATATATTATGAAATTATGTAAATTTTGCTGCTTGCCCAAAAGTATAATTTATTCCTTTATCTGGATTTGCAATAGTTTAGTTAGTTCTAATGCTTGAAAAGAATTGACAATCACTCCTTTTAGGTTCTCTAAGGATACAACCATTCCTTCTATTCTAGAATTGCTCAAATCAATTCCCTTTAAGTTTGTTTTAAAAAACTGAACTTGTACCAAATCACACTCATCATACGCAACCTTATTTAACATTACCTCTTGAAACGAAGCGCTTCTAAACAAACTTTGTTGCAATTGTACATTTTCTAATTTTGCCATAGTACAATTACAATAATTAGCAATACAATCCTTGATTTCGACATGATAAAAATTGGCTTCTACAAAATTAGTTCCAATTAATTTACAGTTCCTAAACTGACATCTCACAAAATTGGCCTTTTCAAAAGAAGTATTGGAAAAGTCACAATTTTCAAATAAGATGTCTGTAAAATACACATAATTCATATTAGAAGCTACTATTTTGCAATTTACAAACTTGCAAGCAGAAAATTCCACTTTTTCTAATACAATCTTTTCTTCTAATACAACTTCTTTAAATTCTTTATTTTTCACATCTATATTCTCTTCCATTGCATATTCTATCTCTTGCAATAAATTTTTACTATTTTCTAACTGCCCAATTTGAGGTCCTTTAATTTTCATATTTACTCCTTTTTATCATCTCATAATCTTTGGCATCACCTTCTAGAATACAATTTTTGCCCCTTATCAGTGGGCCTTTGTATTCATAATAATGAACGGTAACTCCATAAAAATCTTTTACTACAGCAAGTCTTTTTTCAGAATTCTTTATGACTACATATTCTGGTATAAATAAATCAAAAAATAAGAAATAAGCAACGATACAAATTGGAATGGCTAGAAAAATACAATCTATCGTAACAAATACTTTTAACTCTTTCTCCTTTATCCTTCTTATCACTTGAACCATACCAATAACTAGCCCTAAAGATATTAGAAACAATGAAATTTGATAAAT
>CAOJXM010000100.1 GCA_948465625.1 uncultured Clostridium sp.
TGGTATTATTTTAAGTTTAATTGGGCAATTAGGAGATTTTTCAGCCTCTAGCATCAAACGATATGGTGGAATAAAAGATTTTAGTAATCTAATTCCAGGACACGGTGGCATGTTAGACCGAATTGACAGTGTTATATTTATTGCTCCATTTGCTTATATGTTTTTAAGTTTATTATAATTGGGAGGTTTATAAATTGATTAATTTTTTAATCGTAGCACTAAAGGTAATATTTTTATTAGGATTTTTAGTGTTTATTCATGAAAGTGGACATTTTTTAGTAGCAAAGTTGTGCAAAGTAAAAGTAAATGAATTTGCAATTGGATTTGGTCCTACCATATGGAAAAATGAAAAAGGCGAGACAAAATATGCTCTTCGCCTTATTCCATTAGGTGGATTTGTTAGTATGGAAGGAGAAGCAGAACATTCTGAACAGGAAGGGTCTTTTTCGAAAACGAGTATTCCCAAAAGAATGGCGATTGTAGCAGCAGGAGGAATTGTTAACATTATATTTGCTTTATTTGTATATTTTATACTAATGACTGCAACTGGAAACTTTGCATCTCAAAAGATAGAGAAGCTACAAGAAGGTTATGCTGCAATTGATTCTGGGATTATGGTAGGAGACGAAATTATACAATTAGGAAATAAAAGGATTAGAAATAAAACAGATATTACTAAGGTTCTAGAAAAGAGTAAGGGAGAACCAATGGAAATAACCATAAAAAGAAATGGCGAATTATTAAAATATACATTAACTCCAACCAAAATACCAGCAAAAGATACTGGAATTTATTTAGGAGCACAAGGCGAGGATGTAAGTACTAAAATAGTAGGAGTTTATCCAAGTAGTCCATCTGAAAAAGCAGGAATTGAAACAAATGATATTATATTAGCCATCAATGGAAAAGAGGTAGAAAATGACCCTTACAAAGTAGTACAATATATAGCAGAAAGCGAAGGAGAAGTAGACTTTACTTTGCAAAGAAAAAATGAGATTCTGCATGTAAAAGTGACACCAGATGTAGTGGAAAATTATTATTTAGGAGTACAATTTGAAGAGGCATCTAAAAATTTAGGTACAAACCTATATTATGCTTTTTGGGATACAAGAGACTTTATAACTGATATTGTCGATAATTTAAAAATGTTATTTACAGGTAAGGTATCAAGCAACCAACTAATGGGACCAGTAGGAATATCTGGTGTGGTAGCAGAAACAAATGGAATAGCTGATTTTGCCTATATATTAGCCTTGATTTCGTTATCACTCGGTGTAACAAACTTATTACCATTCCCAGCATTAGATGGTGGAAAATTAGTTTTACTAATCATAGAAGCAGTCCGCAGAAAGCCATTAAAAGAGAATGTAGAAATAGGAATACAAATGGCTGGATTTGCAATTTTGATTTTTTTATCGATTTATATTACGTATAATGATGTATTAAGGATATTTTAATCTAAGAATAGGGTGGAGTTTTCTTCACTCTATTATATATATTTCATGTATTCGGTTTTATTTGAAAATATTCTTTTAACAATGATTGTGTGATTGGTGAGTGCATAGACTAAAATATAATTATGCAGTATGATTTTTCTTAGATTTTGTTTTGATTGGATAATGGGATAAGCATAAGGTTTTTTAGATAAAATAGTTAAATGAAAATTGAACATTTGATATACTTTCTGATAGTAATTAAAGGAGATATTAGAAGCAAGTTCTAAGAGATTTAAATAATCAGAGAGTGCTTTAGAAGAAAAAGAAATCTGATACAATTTATTCAAATTTTTGCCTCATTTCATTTATAAATTGTATTGCTTGTTTTTGTTCTCCAATAGAATAGTTCTTTAATTTTCTTTCTATTACACATAATCCACTTAACATTACACTTTTTAAATCATGAAGTTTGCCATTCAGAATATCCTCATCTGCTTCTGCTAGTTTTTTATCAAGTTCTGATAATCTATTTATTTTTGTTAAATTAAATGATTTAGTATCATTCATTTTTATCACCTACCTTGTTTACAATATAGCATGTTTCTGATTACAATGCAAGTGTTTTTATGAAGTTTGTTATTTTTTTTGTTCTATTGACTAATTTCTACAAAATATGACACAATAAAATAAAAAAATCTTTGGATGATACTTTAAAAAAAAATAAGCTTATGATAAAATTACTTTTATACAAAAGGAGGCAAAATAAATTATGCAAGAAGAAGCAAAAACCATTGAAGAAGTTTTCAAAGACTATGAGACAGTAGGAGAAATTCAAAAAGCAAAAATCTTAAAAGTAAATATCTATAAAAAAACAAACAAATTAGTAATTCAGTTGTTTTCGACTCAATATATACCAATAAAAGAATTATTAGCATTTGAGAAATATTTAATGGCAAGATTTTTAATCGAAAATGTAATCATTCAAATGAAATATGCACAAGAGGTAGAAATTCCAAACATTCAAAGTGAGTGGAAAAACATTATGGTATATATGGCACATAAATATCCACTTACTAGAGTATTACTACAGAAAAGTAAAATAGAAATAGAAGAAAATAATTTAAGTGTTATTTTACCAGTAAAGGGAGCAGATTTCTTACAAGCAAGAGGATTTGATAAAATATTAGAAGATACCCTAAAGAACTTATATTCACAAAATTATAAAGTAAACTATATCGAACAACTACAAGAAGAAACCATACAAGAAATAGCAAGAAAATCAAAACTAACAGAAAAATTTGCAATCGAAAAGGCAAGTCAAGAGTTACAAGAAATGGCAGAAGAAGCAAAAGAAGAACAAAAGCAAAAAGAAGAATTGCCACCTTTACCAGAAAAAGGTTTACCACCAATGCCAGAAGTAGAAGAAGAAAAAAGTCCTGTCATTATTGGCAGAAATGGAAACATTAAAGAAGAAATTGTAAAAGTAGAAGATATCTCAATTGATAGTGGAAAAATTGCATTAGAAGGAGAAATCATTAACTTAGATTCAAGAGAACTAAAAAGTGGTAAGTTTTTAGTTTTATATGATGTATACGATGGAACCAGTACCATAACTTGTAAATCGTTTGTAGAAGCTGAAAAGGTAAAAAATGTCTTAACTAGATTAAAAGAGGCAAAATGTATTAAATTGGGAGGAACAGCACAATTCGACCCATTTGCAAAAGAATTAGGAGTAATCGCAAATGTGGTAATCGAAGTACCACCAAAAAAGAAAGCAGAACGAATGGACAAAGCAGAAGTAAAAAGAGTAGAACTTCATTTGCATACCCAGATGAGTCAAATGGATGCAGTAACTTCTGCAACCGATTTAATTAAAAGAGCTATGAAGTGGGGCTGGAAATCAATTGCCATAACAGACCATGGGGTAGTGCAATCTTTTCCAGAGGCTCACAAACTCTTAGGTCGAGATAATCCAGATATGAAAGTGATTTATGGAGTAGAAGCCTATTTGGTACCAGATAAAATTCCAACCGTTGCAAACCCAAAAAAGCAAGCAATGGATACAGAATATTGTGTACTAGATATTGAAACAACAGGATTATCTTTTCGAACCGAAAAAATAACAGAATTAGGAGCCGTAAAGTACAAAAATGGAGAAATTATAGAGCAATTTGAGTGCTTTGTGAACCCAGAAAAGCCAATACCAGAAGAAGTAGTTAACATTACGCATATAACAGATGAAATGGTAAAAGATGCAGAAACCATTGAGCAAGTTTTACCAAAGTTTTTAGACTTTATTGGAGATGCTGTTATTGTAGCACACAATGCAGATTTTGATGTTGGCTTTATTAAATACAATGCAGAACAATATGGCTATAAACTAGAAAATACCTATATTGATACCCTAAGGCTAGCAAAAGACTTATTTCCAGATTATAAAAAGTACAAATTAGGGTTAATTGCAGAAAAGCTAGGAATCAAAGTAGAAGTTGCACATAGAGCCTTAGATGATGTTATTACTTTAGTAAAAGTATTTCAAGTTATGTTAGAGATGTTAAAAGAAAAAGGGGCAAAAACAGTCGAAGATATGGACAAACTAATGGAAGGACATTCCGACTTTAAGAAACTACCAACTTATCACGCTATTATCTTAGCGAAGAACTATGTTGGTTTAAAAAACTTATACAAATTAGTATCCTATTCTCACTTAGATTATTTTTATAAAAAGCCTAGAATTTTAAAATCACTTTATAAAAAGCATAGTGAAGGTTTAATATTAGGAAGTGCTTGTGAGGCAGGAGAACTTTATCGTGCCATAGTTGCTGGGAAATCAGAAGAGGAAATAGAGACAATTGCCAAAGATTATGACTATTTAGAAATTCAACCATTGGGCAACAATCGATACATGGTAAGAAATGGTACTTTGCCAGATGATGAGGCATTAAAAGAAATCAATAGAAAAATCGTAGCATTAGGAGAAAAATTAAACAAATTAGTGGTTGCTACCTGTGATGTACACTTTATGGACCCACAAGACGAAATTTATAGACGAATTTTGCAAGCAGGGCAAGGTTATGATGACGCAGACGAACAAGCACCTCTTTATTTGAGAACGACTAATGAGATGATAGAAGAATTTGAGTATTTGGGAATCGATAAAGCTTATGAGGTAGTAGTAACCAACACCAATAAAATTGCTGATATGTGTGAGCCAATTAGTCCTATTTCGCCAGAAAAATGTCCACCTCATATTGACGGCTGTGAGCAACAAATCGAAGAGATTGCTATGACAAAAGCAAAAGAACTCTATGGAGATTCTTTGCCAGAAATCGTAAAACAAAGACTAGATAAAGAATTGCAATCTATTATAAAAAATGGATTTTCCGTTATGTAT
>CAOJXM010000101.1 GCA_948465625.1 uncultured Clostridium sp.
TTTATGGTAGTATGGATGGCGAGAATTGGGAAGAATTAGCAAGTATGACTAATTTGACATATACTAACCAAGCTAATACAAATGAAGATGCTAAAACAAATACTAAAAGTTTTGAAATTGCAGAACCAAAAGAAGTACAATATGTAAAAATTGTAGCAAATCGTGCTTCTAATGGAAATTGGTTTGCAGCAAGAGCATTTAACCTTTATCAAGATTTAACTAAAAATCCACATCCAACAGCAGGTATTGCTTATAGTACAACAGAGCCAACCAATGGTGTAGTAGTAGCAAGATTAGTAAACCCAAGTAGAGAAATAACCATTACGAATAATGATGGAAAAGATACTTATATCTTTACCAAAAATGGAGAATTTACATTTGAATTTGTGGATAAAAATGGAAATGAAGGTTCAGCAGTAGCAAAGGTTAATTGGATTGATAAAGATGGTCCAACAGCAGATGTAGACTATGAATTAGATGCAGAAAAGAAAGTTATTATTTCATTAGATAATATTAGTGAAGATGTTTACTTATTGGATAAGAACAATAATAAAATCAATTTTATTGAGGTAAAAAATGGAAAAGTATCAAATATTTCTTACTTGGATGCTTCAGGAAATGTAACTAAAGTAGTTAGTGTAGACGAAAATGGAACCATTAAAAAGATTAGCTACATAAATACAACTGGAGAAGTTTCAAAAGTAGGTATTTATACAACCATTATAGAAAATGGAGCAATTGCTTCAGAAGAATATTTGGACAGTGAAGGAAATTCAGTAACAGTAACAGAGGCAGAAAAAGAAACATTAAGAGAATTACAACAACCTATGAGCAATCCATTAGAATATACTTTTGATGAGAGTGGAGATTATGAATTTAAAATGCTAGATAAGGCAAGTAATATTGCATACAAGAGTATAAAAGTAGATTACATAGAAAATGACACTACCATTTTGGCAAGTGATATTACTTATGATATTACAAGATTAACCAATCAAAATGTAGTAGCAAGCATTAATCCATATATCATTGATACAAATGGACAAAGTGTAGAGGTTGAAATTGTGAATAATGAAGGAAATGACAAATATACCTTTACGAAAAATGGAGAGTTTACATTTGAGTATAAAAGTTCTGCTGATACCAATAATTGGGAGATAAAAGAACACAAAGCAGAAGTAAGTTGGATTGATAAAACTCCTCCAACAGCAGAAATTAAATATAGTACCAAAGAACAAACAGACAAGGTAGTAGCCACTTTAGTAAATGAAAGTGAAGAAATTATCATCATGAACAATGGTACCAGTAGAGAATATACTTTTACCCAAAATGGAGAATTTACATTTGAGTTTGAGGATAAAGCAGGAAATAAAGGTACAGCAACAGCAAAAGTAGATTGGATAAAAACAGGGCTAAGAGGAGATATTGACGGAGATGGTGAGTTAACTGTTAGAGATTTAGCAAAATTAAAATTACACTATGTTGAACTAGAATTCTTAGAAGGAGAGCAACTAAAAGCTGCTGATATTGATGGGGATGGAGAAATTACCATTCGTGATATTGCACAACTAAAATTAGCTTTAGTTGGCTTAATAGAATTAAAATAAGAATAGAAAATGAGGAGAAAGCATTTGATTTGCTTTCTCTTTTTATTCGTAATTACGAATAAAAATTTTTTTAATTCATAAACTAAAAAAGTAAGCGAGAAAAAGGAGTGGATTGGAAAAATGGAAAAGATAAAAAGTCAAGTAGCAGAAGAAAAAACAGAAGAATTGGAGATTGGAAATTTAAGGGTAGAAATGAGATATACTACTGGTAATAGAACATTACAGGAGTGTATGTTAGCGATTTTAAAACAAAAAGAGGACAAGTAAACAAAATAAGTGTTGACACAAATATTATTTTGTTATAGAATAAAAACAAAAGTTTTGATAAGGAGACAATATGGAGTTTTTGGTTATATTTATAGAAGGATTGGCATCTTTTTTATCACCTTGTGTACTGCCAATGTTACCAATGTATGTATCCTATTTTGCGGGACAAGATAAAGATTTGAAAAAAACCATTCTAAATTCTTTGGGATTTGTTTTAGGATTTACCATTGTTTTTGTGTTGTTAGGTATATTTGCAAGTACATTAGGAAAACTAATAACAGCCAATAGTAGATATATTAATATTTTATTTGGGTTAATCATCATTTTATTTGGAATGAACTATATGGGAATACTAAACATAAAAATATTAAATCAATCCAAAGGTATCAAGAAGAACACAGATAAATTAAGCTTTTTTTCAGCAATTCTATTTGGAATGATTTTTTCAGTCTGCTGGACGCCATGTGTAGGAGTATTCTTAAGCAGTGCCTTAATGATGAGTGCTACTTCACAAAATATTCTAAAAGGTGGAGTGATGCTATTGCTTTATTCAATAGGATTAGGGATACCATTTATTTTAACTTCTATCTTTTTAGAAAAATTAAAAAGTACATTTAATCACATCAAAAAGCATTATAATATAATCAATAAAATAGCAGGTGTCATACTAATTTTTAGTGGGATTATACTGATTTTTTAGGAGGAAAAGGTAGATATGAGTGAAAAGAAAAAGTTAATCATAGAAATTATTTTGTTTATTTTGTTATTAACTGTGATAACAATTAGTTATCGTTTTTTTATCAATCAAAATACAGAACAAGCCATGCAAGAAAACAGTTTAAAAAATAGTGAGGGGGAAGAAAAAGTGGAGATAGTGGAAATAAAAAGTATGGAGCAATTTGAGCAAGAAGTAAAGAAGGAAGAAGGGATTGTATTAATTGATTTTTATGCTACATGGTGTATGCCATGTAAAGCAATGAGCCCAATTTTAGAAGAAATAGCAAAAGAGTATGAAGAGGTTAAAGTTGTAAAAGTAGATGTCGATAAAAATGAGGAACTTGCCATACAGCATAATGTTATGAGTATACCAACGATTTTAATCATGAAAAATGGAGAGGTAATAAAAACTTTTGTGGGTATAACAAGCAAAGAAAACATTATTAAGGAGTTTTAGCAAAAGAAACAATCAATAGAATAGACAGAACAAAGTAAAATTAGATTCATGTTATGAAAGTAACACGAATCTAATTTTTTATTAGTTTGGTTTAATCCCTACTTTGCGTAAGCTTATTTTAATCAGTTACGTTGCTTTTTTTTGTAGTAATAATTAAGACCCAAAAAAGTAATGGAAATGTAATGAAAACGTAAAGCATTTTTAACATAATGAAAATGGCCAAAAGCAAAGAAGCCGTAAGGAAATATGGCAAAATGTAAAGAACCAGACAAGGAGGTGAAAATCTTGAAAGGAGTCCAAAATTATTGTATACTGATAGTATAGTATATAAATTTTTAAGAGGTGGAATTTAAAATGAAATTAAAAAAATTAACATATACCATTTTAGGTATGATATTTATGTTTGTCATTTTAATAACAATTAATTTACAAGCATCAAACAGCTTAAAAGCAGTAGTACAAAGTTCAAAAAATGAATTAAAAAAGGCTGAAGAAGTAGTAATTACTTTAAAATTAGATGAATATCAAAATATTAAAAATGGAATTAATGCTTATAAAGCAACCTTAGACTACGATGAAAGTATTTTTGAACCAGTATTAGAAGAAAACTTCTCGTGTAAAAATAGTTGGGAATTGCTAAAATATAATAAAGATACCAAAGAATTGGTTGCGATAAAGAAGGCAGGAAGCACAGTACCAGAAGAAGTAGTACAAGTTACCTTAAGAGTAAAAGAAGAAATACAACCAAAAACAACCAATGTTAAAATGAAAGATATTGTAACATCAGATGGAAAAGAAGATATTCGTATAGACGAAGCAAATGTAACAATTGATATTATTGTAGAGCAAGAAGAAATACCAGAAGAACCAGATAAACCAGAAAAAATTACATCTAACAAGTATAAAATAGAAGGTAGTTATATATCAAAAATTGCACCAAAAACAACAGTAGCAGGATTTAAGAAAAATATTACATTAGAAAATGTAACAACTACTCCAAAAATGATATTCACAGATGAAAGTGGCAATGTATTACAAGATGATAGTTTAATTAAAACAGGTACAAAATTAAAAGTCGGTTCTACTTTGCAATTTACGTTAGTTGTAATAGGGGATATTGATGGAGATTCAGAGATTACAGTAAGAGACTTAGCTAAAATGAAATTACATCTTATAGAGAAAGAATTATTAACAGGAAAAGAATTAAAAGCAGCAGATATCGATGAAGATAAAGACATAACAGTAAGAGATTTAGCTAGAATGAAATTAATATTAATAGATTTATTAGAAATAGAATAGAAAGGAAGAAATGATATGAAAAAAATTATAGATATTGTAAGAGTAAAAAAGAGATTAGCAATATCAATAAGTATTTTTATAGTAACATTTATATTAGTATCTTTTGGTGTGATTTATGCAACTAATATTAATAAGGGAGAATTAAATGGAGATGGAGAAATAAATTATGCAGATGTTAGTTTATTAGAATTGCATTTAATTCATTTAAAAGAGTTACCAGAAGATAAGATAAAAAATGCAGATATGAATAATGATGGAGAGATTACGCTAACAGATTTAACACTTTTAATAAAGAAAATAGAAAAAACACTAGATTATGAAGTTACAATGAGAAATATCAAAGCAAGTAATTATTATCCAAAAAAGAATGAAGAAATAAAATTAAGTTTTGATATTGATGTAAGTTATGGCGAAAATGTAAAAAACATTACTGTAAATGGAAGAGAATATGAAATAGAAGAAG
>CAOJXM010000102.1 GCA_948465625.1 uncultured Clostridium sp.
CTTACTTAGCTTTTTAAAATGCCCCCTTCTTTACCAAGAAGCGTCCCAAATGGTCCAAATTGGACCAAAAAGAACCGTCCCTAATGGGGCATTTTCATTAATACCGCGAAGTTTAATAGATTAAGTAGTAAGGATAGGATTAGTAAGATTAGGATGTATTTGTTGATTTTGCTTGTTTTTTCAATGTTTAGTTCTTTGTAGGCTAAGTCGTATTTGCTTTTTAGGTTGTTATAGATTTTGTCTAGCTCTAAGGTTGTTTTATAAGTTTCGTTGATTTGGCTTCCTTCATCATCGTTTGTGATTTCTTGTACCCATACGTTTTTGGTGAATTGAACAAATTTCTGACGGGCTATTTTGGTTTTTAGTGGGTTTTTGAATTCGTTTTCTATTTTGTTTAGATAGATTTTTTTGTATAGGTTTAAAATGTAAGTGTATAGGTATTCTTTTTCAAAGGTGTCTGGCAGTTTTGTGTAATGATATGGGTCTTTTCCTGTAGTGAATAATGTGGTTCCTTGTTTTGAAAATCCGATTCTTACGAATTTGGAGTTGGATAGGATTTGTGTTTCTTTCTTTTTGAAGGCTGTTTTGTGTGCACTTGGTGCAATGTTTGCATATTTTAAGAATTCAAATTCTATTTTTTCAAATTCGTTTTCGTCATTCCAGTTTTCTTGGTCAATACAAGTATAGGAATGGGTATAGAATCGATTGGTGTCTAGGTTTAATTGCTTGTTTTCGATACGGGTTCCTGTTATGTCTTTGATTAAGTCTCCTAATGCTCTTACATCGCTAAAGGTATTGTTTTGTAAGCGTATGTTTTCGTATTTTTTTAGATGGTTGATGTCTTCTGCATTGCTGTCTCTAAATTTATAGTTAAAGTTTAGAATGTCACTAAATTTGTTTGTGTCTTCTACATTGGTTTTGATACAGAAGAAACAAATTCCGGTTTTAAAGCAAATGATTTCTATTTTGCTAATTTTAAAGAAAATTCCCTCTTTTTCTCCTGATTTTCCTTGCACGCCTTGCTCTATGTTGTATTCAAATAGGTTACAGTCGTTTTTGGCTAACAGAGTTGCTTGCATTCTTTTGTCAAATTCTTTGAATTTTCTTACCTTTTCTGGGCCATATTGAAAGTCTTGAAACATGAATTTTCGAATGGTTGGTAGAAAATAGGTATACAATTCTAAATCTTTTTCTTTTTGCATGAATTTTACTTTTATTTTTCTATCTTTTAATAGTTTTAGTATGTATTTTTCATATTTGTTTTCTTTTATGTTGTATGGATAGATGAAATAAGAATATTGATATTTTGTCTTTAGTTCCATTTTCTTTCCTCTTTTCCTTTCTTTTCTTGGATTGCTTATGGTTTTATTCTATTTGTCTGTGTAATAGTTTAAGTTTAAATCTGTTCCTAAATGCCATTTTCCAATAAAGTCTATGACTAAATTTTCTTCTAAGTCGTATTTTGGTTCTACTACTTCTTTTCCTTCTTTATCGATGGCTCCCCATTTTCCGTCTTTTTTTACGGCTGCAAATCCGTATTCGTTTAGTTCTTTGGCATCATCGTATTGATGTTCTACTACAATTTGGTTGTTTTTATCGACATAACCATATCTTCCGTCTTTTCTATTTAAGTATAGAGTATTGGTTGGTAATAACTCTTGTGCTGTTTTTTCTTCAAATTTAAAGTTATAGTATTTGTATTCTCCTTGTATTCTTACTCTTACATAGCCTTTACTAATATTTACTTCATTTACAATTCCAGTTAATACTTCTTCTAGTTTGTTGTTTCGTACTTTGGTTTCGGTTCCATTTCCTACTTCTAATTCGAAAAAGTCTGCTTCTTTACGATAGATGATTTGTGCATATTCGAATGGCACTTTTACTTCATTGTTGTTGTCTATGATACCATATTTTCCTGCTTTTTTTGCAATGTAGTAATTAGAATTGGTATAGGTTAAATCTTGATATTGTGGTGCAACTATTTGTGTTCCGTCTGTTTTCATGATTCCATATTGACTGTCTTTGGTGTAAATTACTTCATCTGCTATATTGATTTGTTTTATGGTGTCAAATTTGTTTTCAATTAATGTGTTTCCTGTTTTATCTATTAATTTTTTTACACCATTTTCTTTTACGACATACATTCCATTTGCTTTGATTGGCTGTATTTCTTGATATTTTGCTTCTAATATTACTTTTTTATCAAAGTCAATTACTCCATATTGATTTTCTTGGTTTACTACAATGTAACCTGCTTTGTAGTCTTCATTGATTGCTTTGATTTCTTTATATTCTGGTTTAATGATGATGCTTCCTTCATTATTGCATAATCCAACTAGATTGTTTTTCTTGATGATTAAGCTGTTTTGTATTCCTTTTAGGCTTTCTATTTCATCATATTCTGTTGGTAAGGTTTCTTTTCCTTTATAGTTGATTAAGCCATATTTTCCATTTTGTTTTACTTTTAATACACCTTGCTCATACCAAATAGCATGTTGCTCATCATAGTTTTCTAATGCTTGTACGGATTCGTATTTTTGAAATTTTTCTTTGTTTTTAGCATCTAATACCTTTGTTTTGTAGGTATTATTGTTGTAATCGATTTCGTAGGTGCATAAAAAAATGTCTTCTTTGTTGTTTGGTATAATGATGGTATCTTGGTAGGTTGGCTCAATTATTATTTTTCCATTTGAGTCTATGACTCCCCATTTTTCGTTTGTATAGATTGGATAATAGCTTACGACTGATGTGTTGATTTCTTTTTTGCTAGTGTCTAATAGTTTTTTGATTGCTATAATAAACATGATTAGAACTATGATAGCCACTATGACTGCAATTACTTTTTTAATGTTTAACTTTGGTTCATCGTATCTTCTTCCTCTACTCATATTATTCTCCCTTTCTTTTTGTTGTTTCCTAATCTGGTTTGTTTTTTGACATTTCTATTATATATGTATTTGTTGTTTATTTCAATATTTTTGTAGAATTATTGACAAATTTTCATTTCCATTATATATTAGATATTATTAGAAAACAAGAAGGAGGAAAATTATGTTAAAGAACAAATCAAGATTACTTATTTTATTTATGATTGCCATTTTATTGTTTGCAACTTTTAGTTTTGCAACCGATACAACTACACCACCTGAGGAAGATGCTCCAAAGGCAACAGAAGGAACTACGGTTGCACCAACTGCAACTCCAGACACAACTCCAGATGGAACTACTCCAGATGATGATTCCACTACAACACCAAATGAGAATATTGAAAATTATTCATTAACTGTTTTTGAAGATGATTATACAATGGATCGATTAATTGATGGAAATGTATACATTTTTGCAAATAATGTTACCATTAGTGGACAAGTAAATGGAAATGTTATTGTTTTTGCTAATAACGTTACTTTTACTGAAACAGCTTATGTTGCAAATTCTATTTATGTAGCTGCAAACAAAGTAAATTATTCTGGTGTTTGTGTAGACTTAAATATTGTTGCTAATACAGTAAATATGACATATTCTGACCAAACTTCTTTTGCTTTTAGAGATATGAATGTTATGGCAAATATCTTTAATTTTGCAGGTGGAGTTGGAAGAAATGCAAATGTATATGCCAATAAGTTTAATTTTACAACAGAAGAAAATAAATCTGGTATTATCTATGGTAACTTAAATTATTCTTCACTTACTCAACTTGAATTAAAAGAAGGATTGGTAGAAGGTAGTGTTAATTACAAAAAGATTAGTGAAAAAGATGTTGATTCTGTACAAGATATTATATTGGATAAATTATTATCTTTAGGAACGACTCTTGTTTACACCGCAATTATTTTCTTACTTACTATGTTAATTGCACCTAAATTTGCTAATAATTCTACTAATAAATTAAGTAAGTTATTACCTGCAATTGGTATTGGTGCTTTAGCACTTATTGCAATCCCACTAATCTTTATTGCATTAATGTTTACAGTAGTTGGCGTTTCTTTTGGATTTGTATTAATTGGAATTTATGCATTACTATTCTTTATCTACTCAAGTATTACAAACATCTATGTTGCCAATACTTTAAGAAACAAATTTAAAGCAGATAAGATGTCAAAATTCTTACTTGTTTTACTTGCAACTACAATTGTTATTTGGGCTTTACAACAAATACCATATGTTGGTCCAGTTATTGCACTTCTAGTTACATTAGCAGGTGCAGGCCTTATGGTTATGGGAATGTTTAGCAATTGCAAAAAGAATATAAAAGAAGCTAGTTCAACCAATCAAGCAGAATAAAAATAAAAAAGAGGGTTCCTATTTTAGGACACCCTCTTTTCATTAACCAATAACCAAAAATATTGTCCTAGCAAGAACTGCAAAATAATTTTACAAAATATGCAAACTTTTGTTTACTTATGATTTATAATATGTTATACTTTGAAAAGTGAGGTGAGATTATGAATGATGAAATTCACAATAATATCGAAGAAACTGAAACTTTATTAAATAGTATTAATAATTCTGATGCTATTCAATTTTCTGAATGGACTAAAGAAAAAACATATTTAAGATATAATGGAAAACTCCCTAAATTTCCAATATACAATAATTTTATTTACTGGTGTAATCTTGGGATAAATGTTGGAAGTGAACAAAATAAATTAAGACCTGTTTTAATATTAAGAACTTCCAAAAATTCCCCTACCTGTACTATTCTTCCACTTACAACCAAAAGACTACAAGACGGTTTTTGGTTTCATATTGATTTAGAAGAAGTTGACTCTACTGTTTTA
>CAOJXM010000103.1 GCA_948465625.1 uncultured Clostridium sp.
GAGGCTGCGGGAAAGCATGTCGGGATTATTGGTACAAATCAAAATATAATAGGAAAAAAAATAATGTATGAGGGAGAAGTGACACTAGACTTTATCTTTGCATCTGATAATATTAGTAAAATGGATACTAAACAATGTGTAGTTCCTTTTAATTTTGCAGTAGAAATTCCAGATTTAGAAGCCAATTATAGTTTGAATACCAATATTGATATTGCAAGACAAGATTTTGTAGTGGATGCAAATGGAAATGTAAATACCAACCTATCTTTGGAATTCCATATTGATGTTTCTAAAACTTTACAAATTAAAATTATGGATGAGATTGAATTAAAAGAAGCAAGAAATAAAGAAATTTATAGTATTATCATTTACTTTGTAAAAGAAGGAGATAGTCTATGGAAAATTGCAAAAAGATTTAAAAGTACAGTAGCAGATATTGCAAGGGTAAATAACATAGAAGATGAAAATAAGATTTACCCAGGGCAACAATTATTTATTCCAAGATATGTATATACCAATCAAGAAAGGTCTGCTTAAAATTTGATGGATAAAATTTATTCCAGAAAAAGAATTAGGTTTCCAAAAGTAATTTTGCAATCTCCTAATTCAACTAAAAAGTTATCGCCTCAAAGTAGAAAAATCATGGTAATCGTGGTGGTATTGGTAATTGCAACCATAACAGCCAATACCATTATAAAAGCCATTACTCCTATGTATGAGAGTTTATGCAAGGATAGAGCAAAAAGTATAGCAACAATTATTAGTAATCAAGAAGCAACCAATGTGATGAAGGATTATGAATATGAAGATATCATTAGCATTTACAAGGATAAGAATGACAATATTACCATGCTAAAATCCAATATTGTGCCAATCAATAAAATTATATCAGATGTAGCCGAACGAATTCAAAAACGAATCAATCAAGAAGAGGATGGTGTAATTCATATTCGTTTGGGTAGCTTTTTGGGAAGTAAGTTATTAGCTAACCGAGGACCGAATGTACCAATGAAACTATCGGTAATTGGGACTGTAGAAACCGATTTGAGAAGTGAGTTTCAAGAAGCGGGGATTAACCAAACCTTACACCGAATTTACTTACAAGTGGATTGCAAAATACAGATTTTAACACCATTTGCTCCTGTTGAGGAGCGTATTTCCAACCAAGTGTTGTTAGCAGAAAATTTGATTGTTGGAATTACACCAGATAGCTATTATAATTTAGAAGGCTTACAACAAGAACAGGCAGTGGATGTAATTGAATAAACTTTTGATTTAAGAAATACACAGAAATTGTGTATTTTATTTTTTGTGCAAAAATATTGCATAAAAAATAAAAAAATGATATACTAAGAATAAGAGGAGGAATTTGAATGATTACAAGTTTGAAATTTAAAAATTGTTTTGCTTTTAATGATGAAATTGAAATGACACTAAAAGCAGATATGAGAGCCAATAGATTTTCATGTAATGTGATTGCCATTAATGATTACTTAAATATTCTCAAATCATCTGTTATATATGGACCCAATAATACAGGAAAAACTACATTCATCAATTGTGTGAAAGCATTGAAAAAGACATTATTAAATAAAGAAATATATTTAAAATCAAACATATTTACCCAAAATGATATTTGTGAGGTTAAAGTTTCGTTTGTGTATGAACAAAAAGAGTATTCTTATGAGTATAAATACAATGCCAAAGAACATTCATATGTATATGAAAAAATGTGTGAGATTGTAAGAGATCAATACAAAAATGAAAAGGAAGAAGTAAAGTTTTTAAGAGATACCATAAATGAAAAATTTGAATGCCCAAAGGATAAAGAATTAGAGAGAGTATTAAATATAACATCAAATGATAATATTTTGATTTATACAGTACAAATAGAAAAATTTTTAATTTTGCAAGAAATAAAAAAAATATTAATAACAGTAGCAGATAGTATTGAAATTATAGATATGAATAGAATTCCAAATGAAAAAACAATTCAAATATTAAAAAATAAAGACGAAGAGACAAAAAAGGTAGTAGAATTTATTAAAAATGCGGATTTATATTTAGAAGATTATCTATATGCAGAAGAAATTGATTTTAAAATAGATGGAAAGATAGCAGATGAAAGAATTTTAAAAAATCAAAATTTAATGGATCAAATTAAACTAATTTCAGTTTATAAAGGACATAAAGTTCCAAGTGCTATCTATGATTCAATAGGAACTAGAAAAATAGTAGCTCTTGCAAGTTATGTAATACAAGCAATAGAGAAAGGTCAAACTTTGATTATTGATGAATTAGATAGTAGTTTGCATTTTAAAATAACAAGAGCCATTGTTAGTATGTTTAATAATGACATGAATAAGAATGCTCAATTGATAGCGACCTTACATGATATTAGTTTATTAGATTGTAAAAGAATGTTTAGAAAAGAACAAATATGGTTTACCAATAAGGATGAAAAGGGAACAGAACTATATTCGTTAAAGGAATTTAGTTATGCAGAAAGTGGTATTAGAGAAACAACAGACCTTCAAGAAAAGTATAGTAAAGGAGCATTTGGAGCAGTACCAGAGCCAGATTTGATTGCAACATTATTGGAGGTGAGCAATGAGGAAAATTAAAGGCAGAAAAATATGTATTATATGTGAAGGATATGAAGAATTAGAGTATATAGAAACATTAAAAAGTAAAGCAGTGTTTTCCAATCAATATGATATTGTTACAGTAAATGCAAAATCAATTAATACAATAATAGCAAGGTATCAAGAAAAATATCAATCAGCATCATATGCATTGGTGCTGATATTCTGTGATACAGATAAAGGTCCATCGAATCAATATAAAGAGATAAAGCAAAGAATTAATGATTTTCATGACAATGAGGTTGCTGAGCAAATTATAATATTTGGAAATCCTTGTACAATGCAAATAATACTTTCGCATTTTGGTAAGATAAAATTAACAAGTCAAAGTAAATCAATCAATAGTAAATTTATAAAAGAGTTTGTTGGGATTGAGAATTATAAAGCAACAGAGGAGCAAAGAAAGAGGCTATTTGCTCAAATAAAAAGAAGCAATTACGAAACGATGAAAGAAAATATAGCAAAGTTGTCTACGAACGATGAAGAAATAGCAAGTACTAATATTTTAAAATTCATAAAATACTTTGAAAGTGATGATGAGAGTTGGATTGATGAGATAAATAAAAAACTATAGAGTAAACGAGTTAGTTATCAAATAAAATGATATCTAACTTTTGTTTTAATTACTATTGCGAGTGGGAAAGAAAATATGATATACTAAAAAAGAAGGAGAAATAAAAATGCGAATTAGAAGAAAAGCATGGACACAACCAGAATTAGAAGCGTGTCCATTTTATATCGACCAACCACAGCAAAATAAACGGAAAGTGGCACCAAATATTTGATAATCAACAACCATTGCATTTAGAATTGGGATGTGGAAAAGGTGGTTTTATTGCACAACTAGCGGTTCAAAATCCAGAGATTAATTTTTTGGCAGTGGATTTAATTGATACCATGTTAGGATTAGCAAAAAGAAATGTAGAAGCAATATATGAGCAGGAAAAGAAAGAAATTGATAATGTTATTTTGACAAGATGTGACATCGAAAGAATTCTTACCATGTTAGACGAAAGCGATACAGTAGAACGAATTTATATCAATTTTTGCAACCCATGGCCAAGAGGAAAACATAAAAAGAAAAGGCTAACGCATACCAAACAGTTAAGCTTGTATCGAATCTTCCTAAAGCCAGGAGGGGAAATTCATTTTAAAACAGATGATGATATGCTATTTCAAGAAAGCCTTGCTTATTTTAAAGAAGCAGGATTTGAGATATTAAAAACTACCTACGATTTACACGAAAATAATATTATGGAAAATGCCATTGTAACAGAACATGAAAACATGTTTAGTAAACAAGGGATTAAGATAAAAGCATTGATTGCAAAATTAAAATAGGACAAGCTCCTAAGGGGGAAGTTATGGTAAAAATAAAAGATAAGAAAAAATTTATACAAGCAATTGCTATTGTAATAGGAGTAATACTAATACTTATTTTCCTAATAATAGGCAGTATAAAATGGCTACGGAAAAAAGAAGGGAAAGGATGAAGTACAACAACCAAGTATTCAAACTGTGGCAGAACAAACACCAGAACCAACAACGATTCCAGTAACGAATATTACTACCATTACACAATCAGAGGAGTGGAATTTAAAGGTAATAAACCAATACAATCAAGTAGAAGATGGATTTTCTCCACAATTAGCAGAGTACGATAAAAATGTCAAATTTGATGAAAGGGCAATGCAACCATTAAAAGATATGATAAATAAAATGAAAAGAGCAGGTATTAAATCAATTTGGATTCAATCTGCTTATCGAAGTTATGAGAAACAAAAAACGTTATTTGATAACAAGGTAAAAGAATATGTAAAACAAGGAAAATCACAAGAAGAAGCAGAAGTGTTGGCACAAAAGTTAGTACAAAGACCAGAATCAAGTGAACATCATTTGGGATTAGCAGTAGATTTTAACTATGTCAATAACGAATTTGAAAATACAGCAGCATTTGAATGGTTACAAGAGCATGCAGCAGAATATGGCTTTATTCTAAGGTATCCTAAAGATAAAGGTGATATTACGGGAATTAGTTATGAACCATGGCATTGGCGATATGTAGGAAAAGAACATGCAAAAAAGATAAAAGAACAGGGAATTTGTTTAGAAGAATATGTATATC
>CAOJXM010000104.1 GCA_948465625.1 uncultured Clostridium sp.
ATCCATAAAGTACCTCCATAAAAAAGCAGCAGACTGCAAACCTAGTTGGTTGCATAATTCTATTATACTACATTATGTAAAGAATAGCAACAAGGTAAAAAAGAATAGTCAAAAATAAAAAAGTATGGTATGATAGAGGAAAAAGTAAAGGAAGAAAATATGGATAATCAATTAGATAAGATAAATAGTACAAAAGATTTAAAAGGACTTAAGTTAGAAGAGAAGCAACAATTAGCAAAGGAAATTAGAGAATTTATCCTATCTCATGTTTCGAAAACAGGAGGCCATGTGGCATCCAATTTAGGAGTAGTAGAATTAACGATTGCATTACACAGCATTTTTGATGTTCCAAAAGATAAAATTATATGGGACGTAGGACATCAAACTTATACTCATAAAATTTTAACAGGAAGAAAAGATAAGTTTGATACGTTAAGGCAAGAAGGTGGAGTAGCAGGTTTTCCTAAAGTAAACGAGGCAGAGGAGGATTGTTTTAATACAGGACATAGTAGTACTTCCATTTCGATTGCAACAGGAATGGCAAGAGTAAGAGATTTAAGAGGAACCAAGGAACATATTATAGCGGTAATAGGAGACGGAGCCTTAACGGGAGGCATGGCATTAGAAGCCTTAAATGATGTAGGAGATTCCAAAACTAACATTATTGTTATTTTAAATGATAATACGATGAGTATTTCCAAAAATGTAGGTGGAATTTCTACTATGCTAGCAAAGTTAAGGAGCAAAAAGATATATAAAAGTTCAAATCATTATGTTAAAAAGTTAACCAAGAAGATACCAAAAGTGGGAGACAGAATAATTAATACAGTAAGAAGAATTAAGTATAGTATAAAAAGATTATTGATTCAAAATATGCTGTTTGAAGATATTGGTTTTAAATATATAGGACCAATTGATGGTCATGATATTGAAAAATTGGAAAGTATGTTAAATTATGCAAAAGAGGAGAAAAGACCAGTTTTGCTTCATGTTGTAACCAAAAAGGGAAAAGGATATGAACTAGCAGAGCAAGAGCCAGATCGTTTTCATAGTATTGCTAGTTTTGATTTAGAAACAGGAAAAACCAATCAAAAAAAGGAAAAAGACTATTCACAAGTATTTGGTGAGAAATTAGTAGAACTAGCAAGAAAGAATGACAAAATAATAGCCATTACAGCAGCTATGAAGGATGGAACTGGATTAGCTAACTTTGCAAAAGAATTTCCAGAACGCTTTTTTGATATTGGTATTGCAGAACAACATGCAATTGGTATGGCTGCAGGAGCAGCAAAACAAGGAGCAATTCCAGTGGTACCAATTTATTCTTCTTTTTATCAAAGAGCTTATGACCAAGTCATTCATGATATCTGTATTCAGAAGTTACCAGTGGTTTTGTGTGTAGACCGAGCAGGAATTGTGGGAAATGATGGCGAAACACACCAAGGAATTTTAGATTTGTCATTTTTTAATATCATACCAAATTTAAACATTTTAGCACCTAAAAATTTTAAAGAATTAGAAATGATGTTGGAATTTGCAGTTAATTTAAAAGAACCAGTAGTAATTCGTTATCCAAAGGGAAAAGAAGAAAAAGAAATCATTCAAAGTGCAGAGTTGGAAAAAGGAAAAGCAGAAATCCTAAAAGAAGGAAAAGACTTAAGTATTATAGCAATTGGAAAAATGGTACAAAGGGCAGTAAAAGTACAAGAAATTTTGCAAGAAAAGCAAATAGAGGCAGAAGTAATCAATGTTCGATTTTTAAAACCAATAGATGAAGACACGATTCTACAATCCATAAAAAAGACAAAACGAGTGATTACCATAGAAGATAATATTACACAAGGTGGATTGGGAAGTACAATGGTAGAGTTAATTCATAAAAATAGGCTAGACGGAGTAGAAATACAAACCTTAGGCTATCCAAGTGAATTTATTAAACATGCAAAAGTAGAACAAATAGAAAAAAAGTATGGATTAGATACAGAAAAAATTGTGCAAGTCGCATTAAAACTTGCTGATTTGTCTTGTATAATCTAGGAAAGTTTAGTATAATGAATAAGCAAAGGGGAAGTGGAATATGGAACGAAAGAGAAGAAGTGCATCTTATTATATTGTTTTAGTATTATTAATCATTACAGTGGTATTTTTATATAATAGATATCAAGGTAGAAATTTTAATAAATTTAATTTAATGGAGTTTAATTTACATACATCTGATTTTTCACGAGATAATTCGGTAAAATACTCAAATAAAGCAAGTTACAAAATACAATCCAATACGCCCAATGATGCGATGTATGTGCAAACCATTGAAGTAACACCCAATACAGCTTATAAGGTTAGTTGTATGGTAAAAACAGAGGATGTAAAAGCACAAAAAGGTATATTAACAGCAGGAGCCCATATTAGTATTGCAGATACAGTAGAAAAATCAGATAGTATTGTAGGAACCAATGATTGGCAAAAAATGGAACTGTTATTTAATTCTAAAAATAGAACCAGTGTAAACATTGGATTTCGATTAGGTGGCTATGAGGATGATTGTACAGGAACAGTATGGTTTTCCGATTTTAAAATTGAATCTGGATTAGCAGATACCAGTTCAAACTGGGAATTTGCTTGCTTCAATTTTGAAGAACTTGATGTAACAGTTGGTCAAAATAAGGAAAGAATTAATTTAAAAATGACCACTTCAGATGTAAATGATATGAGGCAAAATATGGCAAGATTTAAGAACACTTGTCAAACATTATCGAATCAACAAATTAGCATTGAATATGATACTTTTTTAATGAAAGAGCCAATTAAAACTTTATCTTATGATAAGGAGCATGGCTATTATGTAGCACCAGAAGATATTAAAGATGTAATAAAACCATATTTAGAAGAAAAAGAATATGATTATATCTTTGTAGCAGTTCGTATGGGAGATTTAATGCATACACAAGTTACCCAATCAAGTGAATGGGCAGGATTAGGGGGAATGGATTATTTAGGAATTGGTTATTCGAATATTAGATTACCAAATGATTCCGCCAATTATGTGTATAAATATGATGCAGCGGTAAATACTTTTCCAGAAGAAGTTTTTATTCATGAATTTTTGCATACATTAGAAAGAAATATGGGAGAAAATGGCTATGAAGTTCCTGATTTGCATGCCTATGAAAAATATGGTTATACACAGGATAAAGTAGATGGACAAAGAAAATGGTTACAAGATTATATGAGAGGAACCATACAAGATGCAAGAGGCAGTTATATCGGTTTAAATAGCCAAATTTATCAAATAAAACCAGTACATCCAAGTGATTTTGAATTTTCGCGTGATTTAAAAGAATTTGATGAACCAAAAAATATAATAGAAGAATTAAAATTAATGTTTTATAAAATTGGAAATAATGTAAAAAATATTGAACTAATAAAAGAGGGGAATGCAAGATAATGAAGGTGTCAGAATTTAATTATGATTTACCAGAAGAACTGATTGCACAAACACCAATAGCAAAAAGGGATACCTCCAGATTAATGGTGTTAAATCGAAAAAAGCAAACAATGGAGCATAAAATTTTTAAAGATATATTGGAGTTTTTAAGACCAGGAGATTGTTTGGTAAGGAATAATACAAAAGTAATACCAGCTAGACTATATGGAGAAAAAGATACAGGAGCAAAAGTGGAATTTTTATTGTTACATCAAATAGAGGGAGACATTTGGGAAGTTATGGTAAGACCTGGAAGGAAAATTTTGCAAGGAGCTCAGATTGTATTTGGAGATGGCATATTAAAGGCTACGGTATTAGAGGTATTAGAAAATGGAAACCGAAAAGTACAATTTACTTACCAAGGAATTTTTAATGAGATTTTGGAGCAAATTGGAATGATGCCATTACCACCGTATATCAAAGAAAGACTAAAAGAAAAAGATAGATATCAAACTGTATATGCAAAGTATGAAGGTTCGGCAGCAGCTCCTACAGCAGGCTTGCATTTTACACAAGAATTATTAGAAGAAATTAAGAAACAAGGTGTCGAAATAGCCAATGTAACATTACATGTAGGAATAGGAACCTTTCGACCAGTAAAAGTAGAAACCATAGAAGAACATGATATGCATTCCGAACATTTTTATATCAAACAAGAAGATGCAGATAAAATTAATAAAGCAAAACAAAGTGGAAATCGAGTGATTGCAATTGGAACTACTTCTTGTAGAGTATTAGAATCAATAGCAGATGAACAAGGATTGGTAAAACAAACAGAAGCGGATACGAAGATTTTTATTTATCCAGGTTATCAATTTAAGTGTATAGATGGCTTGATTACCAATTTCCATTTACCAGAATCGACCTTGATTATGCTAGTATCTGCATTGGCAGGGAAAGATTTTGTAATGAGAGCATATGAGGAAGCAGTAAAAGAGAAATACCGATTTTTTAGTTTTGGAGATGCCATGTTGATTCAATAAAGAAAAGGAGAGAAAAAATGGAACCAGCAGTAACATATGAACTATTACATCAATGCAAGCAAACAGGAGCAAGAAGGGGCGTAATACATACACCACATGGAGAGATTCAAACCCCTGTGTTTATGCCAGTAGGAACACAAGCTACAGTAAAATCAATGACGCCAGAAGAATTAAAAGAAGAAATTGGGGCACAAATTATATTATCTAATACGTATCATTTGTATTTAAGACCAGGAAGCAAATTAGTAAAAGAGGCAGGTGGCTTGCATCAATTTATGAAGTGGGACAGGCCAATTTTAAC
>CAOJXM010000105.1 GCA_948465625.1 uncultured Clostridium sp.
TGTAGTAAACCAAGTGTAAATAAAGCAATCAAACAATTAAAAGAGAATGAATTGCTCAATTATGAAACCTATGGAAGCATTGAGTTAACTAAGGCTGGAGAAGATTTAGCTAAAAAGTTATTAGAGGCATATGACATTGTGTATGTATTTTTACATGAGGTGCTTAATTTAAGAAAAGAGGAAGCACAAAAAGAAGCAGAAAAAATGAAATCTGCCATAGAAGATGATACGATTAATCAATTGGCAAAATATGTGCACAAAGTGTTGGATTTAAACGAGTTAGATTGTAATTATGATGTGAACAAAGAAAGGTGCCGTTCATGTAAAAGAAGGACAGGAAAGAAGGAAGTTAAAAGTGGAGAATAAAAAGGTATTAGTTGGAATGAGTGGAGGCGTGGATAGTAGTGTATCTGCTATGCTTTTAAAAAAACAAGGATATGAGGTAATTGGAATTACAATGAAACTTTTTGAACAAGAGCAAGAAGAAGGTAGCTGTTGTGGAAGCGAAGCAACCTATGATGCTAAAAGAGTATGTGATATATTGGAGATACCACATTATACCGTTAATTTTAAGGAAAAGTTTTATACTTATGTAATGGAAGATTTTATTACTTGTTATGCCAATTGCAGAACACCAAATCCCTGCATTGAGTGTAATAAATATATGAAGTTTGGTGCTATGTATGAAAAAGCAAAGCAATTAGATGCTTACTATATTGCAACAGGGCATTATGCTAGAACTGAGTATAGCAAAGAATATAAAAGATGGGTATTAAAAAAATCAAGAGCAGGAAAAAAAGACCAAAGCTATGTTTTATGGAATATACCAAAGGAATTATTAGAGCATATCATTTTTCCACTTGCTGATTTTGAAGAAAAAGAAGAGATACGAAAACTAGCACGAGAAAATGATTTACCCATTGCCAATAAACCAGATAGTGAAGATATTTGCTTTATTCCAGATGGAAATTATAAAAAGTTTTTAGAAGAAAATTCTACCATTCAACCAAAACCAGGAAACATTGTAAATACAAAGAAAGAAGTTTTAGGAAAGCATAATGGTTTATACTATTACACCATTGGGCAAAGAAAAGGACTTGGTATTTCCAATCCAGTGCCACTTTTTGTCTTAGGGTTCAACAAAGAAAGAGATGAGGTAATTGTAGGAGAAGAACAAGAATTATATCAGAAGGAAATGCTAGTAAGAGATATTAATTTACTTTTAGTAGACGAAATAGAAGGAGAAATGGAAGTAGAAGTAAAAACAAGATATTCGGCAAAATCAGCAAAAGCGAAAATAAAGCAAGAAGCGGATACAATAAGAGTGATGTTTGAAGAACCACAAAGAGCAATTACACCAGGGCAATCAGCGGTTTTTTATGTAGGTGATATAGTGCTAGGACGGAGGAAAAATTTAAAAAAATTAGTATAAGAAAGCAAACTACGTTCATAATAATACTAAACAAGAAAGGAAGGTATGATTATGAATTTAGTAGACGATTTAAACGTATTATTAGCAGATTTAGCCGTATTTTATAGAAAATTATCATTGGTATGTAACAGGAGAGGATTTTTTTGTAATTCATGAAAAGCTAGAGGAATATTATAATGATGTAAATGAAGAGATTGATATGATTGGTGAGCATATTTTAACATTAGGAGGACAACCAGTAGCAACATTAAAAGATTATCTTGGATTAACTACCATTCAAGAAGCAAGTAATCAAAAGATTAAAATAGAGGTAGTTTTTCATAATTTACTATTTGATTTAAATGAAATATTAAAAAAGTGTATACAAATTAAAGAAAAAGCAGATGACGCAAAAGATTATATCACTTCTAATAGAATGGATGATTTTTTACAAAATTATAGTAAAAAGATATGGATGCTTGGACAATGTATAGAATAAAAGAAAAAAGCTCTGGTGATTCACCAGAGCTTTTTGGCATCCAATCCATTGGATGCTGTACAAGGTTTTGAACAATTAGTTGGAGTCAACATCCAACTGCTTTAACAGTCTCAAGCATTTCAGATAGGCAGCCTTATAGGCTCGTTTTTCAGCAAGTGTGGTGCTAAGAGGTGTCGCCGATTTTACCTGACCATCGGGGCCTCTCCTTGCCTTGTAGAGAGACAATGCTAACTTCTTTTCAATCTCTTCTATCTGAGCATGTAAAACTCTTACCTGCTCATGTAAAGCATCTACCTGCTGCTTCCCAATTGAGATGGAATGCTGCATGGCATCGTTGAGTCTGTCTGTTTCGTTAAGCAATTTGTTCATAACTTGTACCTCCTACTGTGGGTTTATTCCTATGTTACGGTTACTATTATATCAAAATTATGTTACCTAGGTCAAGTTTTACATAAAAAATTTGAAAAAAATATTTTTTTCTGCTATAATACCAAAATAGAGGAAAGAAAAGAGTTGAAAAAAAGTGATATTTGAAAGAAAAATAAATTATTATGAAACAGATGGAATGAGGGTGGTACATCATTCTAATTATATTCGATTTTTAGAAGAAGCCAGATGTGATATGCTAGAGAAGATGGGAGTATCGTATAAAACAATTGAGCAGGAAGGGCTTATGATACCAGTCTTAGAAGTTCAGTGTGAATATAAGCATCCTGCAAGATTTGAAGATACCATACAAATTGCATTAAAATTCAAAGAATTTACTGGTGTAAAAATGACAATTGCCTATGAAATAACCAACAAAGAAGATGGAAAATTAGTTGTAAAAGCAGAAACCAAGCATTGTTTTACGAATGCACAATTACGTCCAGTTCATTTAAAAAAAGTAAAACCAGAGTGGTATGAGATATTTATGGAGTATAGTAAGGGGTAAGAAATGAAAATAAATGTTGTATTAGTAGAACCAGAAATTCCACAAAACACAGGAAATATAGCACGAACTTGCGCAGCAACAGGAGCAAAATTACACTTAGTAAGGCCATTAGGCTTTAATTTATCAGAGAAACAATTAAAACGTGCAGGATTGGATTATTGGGACAAATTAGAGATAGAAGAACATGATTCGTTTGCAGAATTTTTAGCTAGCTATCCACCAGAACAAAATAACATGTTTTTTGTAACTACAAAGGGAAAGCATGTTTATTCACAAGATATTTATGGTAAGTTAGAGGAAGTATTTGTTTTATTTGGAAAAGAAACAAAAGGATTACCAGAAGATATTTTAAAAAAATATCTAGATAAAACCATTCGAATTCCGATGAAACCAGATTTACGCTCTCTTAATTTATCCAATTCAGTAGCAATTGTAGTATATGAAATTTTAAGACAAAAATCATTTGAAAATTTGGAGGAGATTAGTCAATATTTTGACTAGATAAAATATGGATTTTAACGAGTTTGTACATACTTATCATCTTAAATTAAATGAACAACAAAAGAAAGCAGTATTAGAAACCAGTGGTTCTTTACTGCTTCTTGCTGTGCCACGGAAGTGGAAAGACAACGGTAATTGTTTCTCGCATTGGATATTTGCTAAAATGTTTAAAGATGGAGCCAGAAAATATTTTAACCCTTACTTATAGTGTGGCAGCAGCAAAAGATATGAAAGAAAGATTTGATACCATTTTTCAAGAAGAATATACAAATCGTTTGCAATTTCGAACCATTCATAGTTTTTGTTTAAGGATTATAAAAGAATATGAAATACAAAAAAGCAAGAAAGCATTTTCGCTTCTTTGTAATGCGAATGAAGTAGTGGCAAAACTTTATTTTAAAAATGCCAAAGATTATGCGAACGAAACCATTGTAAAAGAAATTCTGACACAAATTGCTTATTGCAAAAATAAAATGTTAAGACAAGAAGAAATAGACAAAATAAAAATAGAAGGGGTCAATTTTGCGAAACTATATCATGAATATGAGATGTATAAGATACAAAATAAATTAATGGATTTTGATGACCAATTGGTGTATGCCTATCGAATTTTAAAATTGTATCCTGAAATTTTAGCCAAAATGCAAAAACAGTATCCCTATATTAATATAGACGAAGCACAAGATACCTCTAAGTTGCAACATGAGATTATTCATCTGTTAGTAAGTAAAAATATCTTTATGGTAGGAGATGAAGACCAAAGTATTTATCAATTTAGAGCAGCCTATCCACAAGCATTGTTAGATTTTGAAAAAACATATCCACATGCAAAAGTATTATTAATGGAGACCAATTATAGGAGTACACCACAAATAGTAGAAATGGCTAATGGATTTATCAAACAAAATAAGAAACGAAAACAAAAAGAAATGAGAGCTGAGCAAGAAGCAGGAAAAGCGGTTATCCACAAATGTTTTAATACTATGGAAGAACAGTATGACTATATTTTAAAAAATGTGGAAAACGGAAAGCAAACAACTGCTATCTTATATCGAAATAATGATTGTGCAATTCCTATCATTAATTTGTTAACCAAACACAAGGTTTCGTTTTGGCTAAGGGAGCAGGAAACTAATTTTTTTACGGATAAAATGGTAGAAGATATCAAACAAATCATAGCATTTGCAGAAAAACGCAATGATTTTACGTTGTTTGAAAAAATCTATTTTAAATTAAATTGTGGGATTAGTAAACAATTTGTAAAAGATGCTTACGAGATTTGGAAAAAGAAAAAGGAAGATATTTTTGATATCATGTTAGACTATTTTGAATTACCACTATGGCAAGTAAAAAGGTTGGTAAATGTGCAAAGAGAGTTAAGATGCTTGTATGCCAAAAATCCATTTGCG
>CAOJXM010000106.1 GCA_948465625.1 uncultured Clostridium sp.
AGGAACTAAAAAACAAGCACAAGATTGCATGAAAGAAGCAGCAGAAAAATGCGGTATGTACTATGTTAACCAAAGATGGTTAGGAGGTACATTAACAAACTTTGAAACAATTAGAAAAAGAATTAAAAGATTAACAGAACTTGAAACAATGCAAGAAGATGGTACATTTGAAGTACTACCTAAAAAAGAAGTTATTCTTTTAAAGAAAGAAATGGAAAAATTAGAAAAAAACCTTGGTGGAATCAAAGAAATGACTGAAATTCCAGGAGTTATGTTTATCGTAGATCCTAAAAAAGAAAGAATAGGAATTTTAGAAGCTAGAAAATTAGGAATTCCAGTTGTAGGTTTAGTAGATACTAACTGTAATCCAGAAGATGTAGATTACGCAATCCCAGGAAATGACGATGCTATCCGTGCTGTAAAATTAATTGCAGACTGTATGGCAAGTGCAGTTATAGAAGCAAAACAAGGCGAATCAATGGAAACAGTAGAAAACGTAAATGAAGAAGAAATAGGAACAGAACCTACTGATATGGAAGAAGTTGTAGCTGAGCAAGCTATGGCAGAAGAAACTCAAAAAGAAGAAAAACCAAAAAAAGCAAGCAAAAAAGCTGAAACTGAAGAAACAGCTGAATAATTAATTATTTTAATAAAAGTAATTGTATCAAAAGCATTAGAGTATCAACTTCAATTTTTAAAACCTTTTCCATTATCATGATTCTATAAGGATTTAAAAATTTATCGATAATCTAATGCTTAAATACTAATAAAGCTTAGAAAATTTGCAATTAGCAAATATAAAATGTAAGCAATAACCTTATCATATAGGAAAATAACAAATTTTACTATATAACCAAAAGGGGATTTAAATAAAAATAAATTAAGGAGGAATATAAAAATGATTACTGCAGAGCAAGTAAAAGAGTTAAGAGAAAAAACAGGAGCAGGCATGATGGACTGCAAAAAAGTATTAACAGAAACAAATGGTGATGAAGAAAAAGCAATTGAATTATTACGTGAAAGAGGAATTGCAAAAGCAGCTAAAAAATCAGACAGAGTAGCAGCAGAAGGTATTGTTTTAGCTTATTTAAGTGAGGACCAAAAAGTAGGAACTCTTGTTGAGGTTAACTCAGAAACAGACTTTGTTGGAAAAAATGAAGACTTCAAAAACTTTGTTGCAGATTTAGCAGAACAAATTGCAAAAGAAAATCCAACAACTGTAGAAGAATTATTAGCACAAAAATACAGCAAAGAACCTGGAAAAACCGTACAAGAAGTATTAACCGATAAAATTGCTACCATTGGAGAAAATATGACAATTAGAAGATTTGAAAGATTTGCTTCTACCAATGGTTTAGTAGAAAAATATATCCATGGAGATGGAAAAATCGGTGTATTAATCGAAATCGAAAATGGAGATAGCACACTTGCAAAAGATTTATGTATGCAAATTGCTGCTGCAAAACCAGAATTCTTAAATCGAGAAGCAGTACCTACAGCTAGAGTAGAAAAAGAAATGGAAATCCTAAAAGCACAAGCTATGAATGAAGGAAAACCAGCAGAAATAGCAGAAAAAATGGTACAAGGTAGAATTGGAAAATTCTATGGAGAAATTTGTTTAATAGAGCAACCATTTGTAAAAGATCCAGATACCAAAGTTTCAAAACTTTTAGAAGAAAAAGGAGCAAAAGCAATTCGTTTTGCTAGATTTGAAAAAGGCGAAGGAATTGAAAAAGTAGAAGAAAACTTTGCAGAAGAAGTTATGAAACAAATCAAATAAGAATAAAATTCCCTTAAGGATATCCTTAGGGGAATTTTTGACTTTTACACATAAAATGCCGGGGACTGTAGAAACAGCGCCCCGGTTTTTACTAAATTGTTGATTACTACCTGGTTAAGGTGCCCGAATAAGCCTCATCACATTTACCTCTCACCTTTCTGGTGCCGGATCTACC
This sequence comes from uncultured Clostridium sp., assembly GCA_948465625.1. Classification (GTDB taxonomy): domain Bacteria; phylum Bacillota; class Clostridia; order TANB77; family CAG-508; genus CAOJXM01. The sequence goes on from CAOJXM010000106.1 coordinate 1,956, forward strand.
AGCCCTGGCCGCCTGCGTGTGCGAACTGCCGAATGGTTGCAAAGTATGTTTCGTTAGAAATGGCGACAATGGGAATCTTCATCATATCAATATCCTCCTTGTTTTTTTGTGTGATTTGAAAGTTAAATTCTACAAAATAAAACGAAAGAAAATATTACTACGGCGGAGACCGCATAATCAACTCTCCTTTCTCCAGGATTATCCTGGAAAAAACATAAACTTTAAGCTACATATATAGTATACATAATTTTGAAATATTTGTCAATAGAAAAATGAAAAAAGTGTAAATTTTATAAAATAATTACAAAACCTTGCTATTTCGACCAAATTAAGATATGATATTACCAAAAGCATTGAACGAACAAAAAAGGTGGTAAACATGTATTTAAAAAGATTAGAATTGCAAGGATTTAAATCTTTTGCGGATAAAACAATATTAGAATTTATGCCAGGAATTACAACCGTAATAGGGCCAAATGGTTCTGGTAAAAGTAATATATCAGATGCCATTCGTTGGGTACTAGGCGAGCAAAGCATGAAATCATTAAGAGGAGCCAAAGCAGAAGACATCATATTTGCAGGAACCCAAAACAGAAAATCCTTAGGGTTTGCAGAAGCCTCTATTGTATTTGATAACGCAGACCAAAAATTACCCATTGAATATGCAGAAGTAACCGTAACCAGAAAAATATATCGTACAGGAGAATCTGGCTATTTTATCAACAAAACACCATGTAGGTTAAAAGATGTATTAGAACTATTTATGGATACAGGAATTGGAAAAGACGGTTATAGTATCATCGGACAAGGAAAAATAGATGAAATCTTAAGCAACAAATCAGAAGATAGGCGTCATATCTTTGAAGAAGCAGCAGGAATTGTAAAATATCGAGTAAGAAAAGTAGAAGCAGAAAAAAAGCTAGAACACACCAAAGTAAACTTATTAAGAATCAATGATATCTTAAGCGAAATCGAAAACAACATCGAGCCATTAAAAAGGCAATCTGAAAAAGCCAAAAAATTCTTAAGCTTAAGAGAAGAACTAAAAAGCATAGAAATTGGCCTATTTTTATACAATATCGATACCTATAAAGAAAAACTAGAAAAAATAAAAATAGATGAAGACATTTTAATATCACAAAATACAGATGCAAGTAGTAAAATGGATGAAATCAACCAATTAAAAGAAAATTTAAAATTGGAAATCGATGCCATTACAGAAAAAATAGAAAGCATGCAAAACATTGGATTTGAAAGCCAAAAAGAAATGGAACAACTAAATTCGCAAATTCAAGTAGCAAAAGAAAGAATTTCCAACAATGAAGAAAACCAAAAACGATATCAAACCGATTTACAAACTTCAAAACAAAGAATACAAGAACTAGAAGAAGAAAAAACAGGTAGAATTGAGAAACAAACTAATTTAACCAGTAACAAAGAAAAATTTCAAACAGAATTAAACCAAAAAGAAGAAGAATTAAAAAAGATTATGGAGACATTATCCACAAAACAGTTAGAAATAGAAGCCAAAAAGCAACAAATCGAACAAAATGTGGAAAAACGATATGAAGCCAATGTACACATCAATACACTAGAGGCCAATTTTGAGAACTATGAAAAAAGGGAAAAAGCACTTAAATTTGAAATACAAACAACCATATCAGAATTAGATAGTACAAGACTTACCAAAGAAGACATCTCAAAAACCTTTTATGAGATAGAACAAAAAAGAAACAAAATAGCGAGTTCTTTAGAACAAATTGCAAAACAAAAAGAAGAAGCTGACCAAAAGATAAAAGCATACAATCAAGACATTAGCCAATATACCGAGCAAGAAAGAATCAAATCAGCAAGATTAAAATTTTTAGTAGAAACCGAAAAAGAAAAAGAAGGGTATACCAAAAGCGTAAAAGCCTTGCTATTAGCCTGTGATAAAGATGCTTCCTTAAAAAAAGGAGTAGAAGGCGTATTAAGTAGTTTAATTGCAGTAGATAAAAAGCACCAAACGGCAATAGAAATGGCATTAGGAGCTGCCTTACAAAACATTGTTACTTCAACCGAAGAAGAAGCAAAGAGATTAGTAGAATATTTAAGAAAAAACAACTTAGGAAGAGCAACCTTTTTACCAATCACTTCTGTAAAAGGAAAAAAACTAGAAAACATCAATACCAAAGGAATAGAAGGGGTAATTGGAATTGCAACAGATTTAATAAAATTTGACACCAAATATGAGCAAATTTTATTCAATCTAATAGGAAGAACCGTTATTGTTGATAACATGGACCATGCTGTAAAACTAGCAAAACAAAACAAATATGGCTTCAAAATTGTTACATTAGAAGGAGACATTGTAAGTGCAACAGGAGGAATTACAGGAGGGTCTGTTATGCAAAAAACAGTCAACATCCTGGGAAGAACAAGAGAAATTGAGGAATTGCAAAAAGAAGTAAAAGAATTACAAGAAAAAATTAAAAAGATTACCAAACAAAAAGAGCAATATGAAGAAAGCATAGAAAATGTAATGGAAGAAGTAGCATCCTTAGAAGCACAATTACAAGAAATCGAAATCGTATATGCAACCGACAAACAAAAATTAGTGGCAGTAGAAGAAAGCATAGAAAAAACATCAGCACGATTAGAAAAATTAAAGCAAGAGGCTCAAAATATTACCAAGCAAAAAGAAGAAATCATCAAACAAAAAGAAGAGGATAAACAAGAAATAGAAAAATTACTCGCAGTGTTGCAATATTCAATATCGCACGAATTGGAAATTTTGCAAGACCACGCATACG
>CAOJXM010000107.1 GCA_948465625.1 uncultured Clostridium sp.
ATGGTTAATGGTATAATAATTAGTAAGGCATTTGTTAATATTTTTGCTGCTTGTTTTCTTGTTACATATTCATCTTCAATGTTAATAATTTCTAGTCTTCTTCTAAGTTTTAATAGGTATCTTTTGATAAATGGTATTCTAATATATACCATATACAATTTTTGATATACTACTTCCATAGAGAAGGTATTTTCTTGTGTACCTGCTCTTAACTTCATTGCTTTTTGCATATCTGAATTTCTCATCTTTTTCATTAAGATGACATAGGCCAAAATAATGACAATAAAGATTCCTAGAATGGCTACTAGACCATACATTAGCATTTGATTATTCATTGATTAGCACCTCCTTTTTTGCTTGAGGCTTATTCTCCCACTTCTGCTTTTGGTTTTCTTCCTCTTTTGGTTGCTACTTTTTCTTCTTTTACGATTGTTTCAATTTCTCCTTCATCTGATTTGAAACGGATTCCCCAGTTTCTTTCGATGAATCTGTCGAAAGCATCAATATCAGTTTCATCCATATTACTTCTCATACCACGTAAGTTCTCATCTGATATTTTATTGGTTATAACATATTCACCATCAATGTATTCTAATATATTAACATAACGATACAATTGTCGGTCAGTTGATTTTGAGAAGAATTGTGTCGCATTATCAAAAAATTTGTCGAACTTTCCTTCTAATGTTTTTTCTTTTCTATGGTCATATGTATATTCGTTTCTACTTTCAATTGGAATACACTCTGTTATTCTTTCTATGTATCTTCTTCCTCTAAAGTCTTTTACTAAGTGAATATCGAAGTTTAATACTTGTACAACTTGTTCTTCTGCTGTTTTCTCGTCTTTAAATACACCAGTTCTTAACATTGAGTTTCTTAGTGCAGTTACTAAGTTTGGGAATGTTTTAGCATGGTGAGTAAATAAGGTAAACTTAGAAGCAACCTGTGCTGCTTGAATCATCCATGATGCTACGGGGTCAGTTGCAACCTCCCCGATGATGTTAACAGAACCGTCAGTTTTCTTTTGAACGTCCAAACCTTCTTGTCCTGATATGGTATCGGTTTCTCTAAAAGTTAAAATATTTCTTGTAGGATATATTTTTCTTAAGTGCAACTCGAATGCTGTTTCTTGAACCCTTATGTTCATGGTTTCATAAATATTTTCAATCATACCCATAAGCATTGTGGTTTTACCACAACCTTGCTCACCAGTAAGTGATATAATTCTGGCTCCTTTTACTAGGTATTTTAATAATTCGATGGTATCTTCTTTTCCTGGAAAAAGAATTAGTTGTTCTAGGGTTGCTCTTTTTACGTCGAACTTTCTTACGAAAAATGCCCATGTCTCTGAGAAAGATGGTCTTACAACAACAACTCTGGAACCGTCTTTCATTTCATTAATTTTGTATCCATTGGTATCAGATAACTGACCTGGATTATTGTATTTGTAAATATTTTGACATACTCTTTTTAGTTCACTTTCTGTTCCAAATGATAGAAATGCAAGTCTGATTGATTTACCTTGGAAGAAAATCCAAATACTATCACAAGCTCTTGGTACTTTATTTTCTAACACTTGATCTAAGTAATCATTATCGGTTTGTGCTACTTGGCTTAAGAATGATTCTGGTAAACCAGAAACACCACCAGAAACACCATCAATGTTCATATCTCTTACTTCATCAATACTACTGTATCCTTTGTAATGTTGATAAATTCTTTGTACTACAATGTTTAATTTATCGGTAAAAGATAAAGGTTGTTGTTCTTTTTCATAGATTTCGCTAATTTCTTCTCCTGTTATAACATAAGAAGGTTTGGTTTCTCCTGATATGTATTTTAATACTGCTAAGTTGTATTTTTTGATTAATTGTGTTAATGCTTCATAACCAAAATCTTTTTTGTACATGTAGATTAAGATATCAAATTTATCTTGGTCGGTTAGTAAAGATGGCACATCAAAAGGAATTGCTTTTGATACATTTATTTCATCTACCCCATATTCTTTGGCTAACAAATCAAAAATCAATTCTTTTACATACTTTTTATCGTTAACATCTCCATAGGTACAACCTTTTAGAGCTTTTTTTAATTCGTATTTTTTCTTTTTTCTTCTTTTTAATTCTTCTTCTGAAAGACCTATATCATATAAATTTATTTTTGTGATTTCATCTAATCTCTTTTTAACAAATTGTGTCATTTTATCAATTGTATAAGTTTTATCGTCAACTTCTACTACTTCATCTGTCTTTTCAATTTGCTTCTTTTTAATTGACCTATATACAATGGTTGTTGCTACTCCTAACACAATTAAAATTAGTATAAAGTTAGTTAACACAGTAGGTCCCCTCCTTTTTTATCCTCTTAGTTGTAATTCTTGTATTTTGTAAATTATTCTGTCTGTTGCATTTTTTAAGTATTCCATAAACACACCATTTGAGTCTTCTGGGTCGGCGGTTCGAATTCTTAAAAATGTATCTGGTACAGTTTCTTCACTTGCTGCTTCAAAGTATAATGTGTTATATGGCACTGCCATAATGTCTTTTTTAATGCCTGTATATCTAGCAATGTTTTTTAAACTATATTTTGAATAGCGGTCAAATCTTCCAATGTTTAAAATAGATTTCTTGTCAAATACTGGATTTTTTTGTAATTCCATAAAATCATTGATTTGGTTGATTTTTTGTTCTACATTAATTACAACAATATTAGAATCTTGAATTAATTCTCTTGTTAATTCATCTTCTAACCCACTTTCTAAGTCGATAAATATCATATCATAGTATCTTGTTGCATTTTGCAAGATATTTTTAAATTTCTCTCTTATTTTTTGTTTGGTTTCATCATCTTCACTGTTACCATGGCTTTTATATCCATATAAAACTTCTAGTCTATTTTTATATACAATTTTGGTATAGTTTGGAATCATTTCTGGAGTTAGTCTTCCACTGGTTGCCATTTTTACGATTCCTTCTATTCCACTATCTAGAGAAATCACTGGTTTTCCTGTGATTTTTTTCAAAAAAGATTCTTGTTTTAATTGTCTTCCAAAGCACAAATCTAAGGAATCATCATCATTTTTAGTTGTTAAAAATAATATTTTATAATTGTGTTCAATTGCCATATATGTTGCAATGGCTACTGCTGACATGGTTTGTCCAGTTTGTTTTTTTGAATCACTCCAAAATGATATAATTGCCATATTTTTTACACTTCCTTTTCAATGTTTCTAAAAGCTTTCTTTATGTTCTCTTTTGGTTCTTCTTTTAGTATTTCTTCTACTAAATATGCCAAACTTTCTTTATAAAGTTGACTTAACTTTCTCATCTTTATTTTTGCTGTTCTTTGATTTTCAATGATTACATTTTGATCACCTGTATCTAGTGGGAAATAGATGATATTTTCATTCCATTCTATTTGCGTATCCAGTGATAAATAGTCTAAATACTCATTTTCTTCTTTTAATATTTGTTTTGAAAATAGTATTTTACTTAAGTGAATTGGTTCTTCCATTTGGCTTATAATCTCTAATCCTTTTTTTAGGGAATATAAATCAAATGAAGTAACAAAGTATTTGTTTTGACATTCTTTTACTTGGAAAATATCAAAGTATTCTTTGGAATCGATGTCTAAAAGTGCAATATCATATTCAAAATTGCCTGTTTCTGGTATGCTTAAGTATTTCTTTATTTCTTCATAGTTATGAAATCCTACTGCTACATCAATTCCTTCAAATTCTGTTATGTATGACTTGGTAGGATTTATAACAGGCACTATATATCTTGCTTTTTGATTTACGGTTGTATCAACTAATAATACCTTTTTTCCTAGTGATGTCATAACTTTTGCTATATATAACATAAAATCTGTTTTATCATATGTTCCTATAAATCCTATTGTATTCATACTTTTCCTCCCATTTTTACATTCCATCTAAATAATTTTTTCTTGATTCTTTTGATTTTGTGATTTCTTCTTGTACTTTTGATTCGATTTTTTGATTTGGTTGTTCTACTGCTTGTATTGCTGGATTGATTACATTATCCCTTTGATTTACTTGTCCTTGGTTATATCTTTGCCATAATGCATTTCTTGCTACTTCTAATACGTTTGGATCACTATTAATTAATTCTAATACTTCTCTTTTTACAGGATAGGTTGGTGTTGCTTTTGCTTGGATTCCTGCATCAACATATCTGGTTGCATATAATTTTGCACCATTCATGGTATATGCTTCGTAAATAGCATTGTTCATGGCTAAAATTTCTTCTTCTGCCATATTAATCCAAATGTTTTCTTCGTCATGTTTTTTTATTTTTTTCTTGGCAATAACAATATAGTCTTGTCCTGTTGGGATTGATAAACGGATATCAATAAAGTCATCTTCTTCTAATTCTTGTGGTAAAATAACCATATTATATTGTTGTTCTCTAATATCTGCTGTTGTTTTTTCTCCTGAGTCTTCTATATTGGATTTGGTTAGGATGGTTCCTCTTGATAAAGCGATTTTGGCAATGGTAGTTTCTGTAATGTCTGCCATGGTTATAGTATCGCTTGGAATTCCCTCTCCACTTACTTTTTTGGTTGTTATATTCCCTTCTACCGTATCTCCTGATTTAATATCCGTTGATACCACTAACACATCTTTGGTAGAAGCTACTTGTGCTTTCTTTTCTTGTTGCAATTTGCTTAATTGCATAAATAATAATGCGATTACCAC
>CAOJXM010000108.1 GCA_948465625.1 uncultured Clostridium sp.
TAATAGAAGAAAAGAACACCAAGAAAAAACAAATTTCTTTAAAAAGCATAAAGTATTAGTATTAATCATGGGAGCCATTTTACTATTTATCATTTCGATAGTAGCAACCTTTATTGTACTAAAAGCTACAGCGGTAAAAGATGTACCGATTCCGAATGTAGCAGGGCTATCAAAAGAAGAAGCAAAAAAGCAAATCGAAGATGCCAAATTAGTATGTGTGGAGCAAGAAGAAGAATACAATCAAGAAGTACCAGAAGGATTTGTAATAAGCCAAATTCCGCCTTATCGTGAAAGTGGAACGGTAAAAGAAAAATCAACCATAAAAATCGTAGTAAGCAAAGGGCAAGAAACCACAGTGGTACCAAAAGTTGCAGGAATGAAAAAGGAAGAAGCTATTCAAGCAATTGAAGAAGCAAAATTAAAAGTCCAAGTAGTAGAAGAAACCAGTAAAACCATAGAGGCAGGCTATGTTATTACACAAGAGCCAGCAGAAAAAACAGAAATAAATGCAGGAGAAACCATAACCATTAAGGTAAGTACAGGAACTGGTATCAAGCAAGTAAGTGTACCATATGTAGTAACCAAAACAGAAGAAGAAGCAAGAAAAACCTTAACTGACTCTGGATTAAAAATAAAACAAGTTATTTACACCGAAGACACCACAAAAGATGACGGAAAAGTAGTAAAACAAGATATCGAGGCAGGTTCAACTGTAGATGAAGGCACCGAAGTAACTATTACAGTAAATAAAATACCACAAGTAAAAACAGGAAGCGTAAAAATAAATGTAAAATCAATTACAGGATATGAAGAACCAGAAAAGGAAAAGGACGATAATACAACGACCGATACAACAACTAAGCCAACCCCTGCACCAACGCCACGTCAAGTAACCTTAAAAGTATTGGTAAATGAAGAACAAGTAGAAGAAAAGAAAGTAAGTGAAGCTTCTACGAACGAAACCATTAAAGTACAAGGAATTGGAACCATTACGATTAAAGTGTATATCAATGGAAACTTAAAAAGAACAGAGCAACTTAACTTAAATGATAAAGATACACTAACAATTGAATAAGCTAAAAAACACCTCTTAATGAAGTGAACGATTGATGAAAAGAAAAGTATATGAAAAAAGTTCAAACAGATAACCTTTGAACTTTTTTCTTTCAATCATTGACAATTCTTTTCAATTATACTATAATAAAAATATAAAAATGTGAAAAAATCACAAAAATGAACATCAAAAACGTGAAAAAATCACGAAAACATAAAAATGGAGGTGGTATGATGAAACGAAAAATATATGATAACTTGTTAAATTGGAAGCAAAACCATATAAAAATGCCATATATGTTAATGGGAGCAAGACAAACAGGAAAAACTTACATCTTAACAGAATTTTGTAAAAACGAATTTCAAAATTATCTCTATCTTAACTTAGAAAATAGAGAAACCATAAGAGAAGTTTTTGAACAAACATTGGTACCAGAAGAAATTATACAAAATATAGAAGCAATTTTAAATGTGAACATAGAAGTAGAAAATACCATTCTATTCCTAGATGAAATTCAAGTATCTGAAAGAGCCATCCATTCATTAAAATATTTTGCAGAATCAGAAAAAAACTATAAAATTGTATGTGCTGGTAGTTTATTAGGAGTAAAAATAAATCGATTCAAATCTTCTTTTCCAGTAGGAAAAGTTTGGATGGACTACTTATATCCGCTTGATTTTGAAGAGTTTTTAATGGCAATTGGAGAAAACAAATTATTAACGCTAATTGCTCAATCTTATCAAGAAATGAAGCCAATGCTAGAACCCACTCATCAAAAAGCACTAAAATTATATTATGAGTATTTGTGCATTGGTGGAATGCCAAGCGTTGTTAACAATTATCTCCAAAACGAAAAACAAATAAATAAAGTAGAAGATGAAATATTAAACATGATAGTACTATCCTATTTGGCAGATATGGCAAAATATACACAAAACACAGAAAGCATAAAAAATAATAAGATATACCAATCAATCCCAGCCCAACTAGGAAAAGAAAATAAAAAATTCAAATATTCTTTAGTAGAACCATCTGCTAGAAGTAGAGAGTATGAAACTTCATTAGAATGGCTAATTTCAAGTAATATGGTAATCAAATGCAATAATATTAAAGTGCCACAATCTCCATTAAAAGCATACCAAGATGATAGTTTTAAAGTATATTTAAGTGATATTGGCTTGTTAAGAGTATTAGCAAATTTATCGAAAAATGAAATTATTTTAAATAAAAATATGTTATATAAAGGAGTAATGGCAGAAAACTATGTAGCCCAAATTTTATATTCCAAAAACAAAGAATTGTACTATTGGCAAGTGAGCAATCAGTATGAAGTGGATTTTGTCATAAATTTAGAAGGAGATATTATACCAATTGAAGTAAAAGCATCCGACAATGTAACATCAAAAAGTTTAAACCAGTATATCAAAAGGTATCAGCCAAAGTATGCCATTAGAATATCAACAAAAAATTTTGGATTTGAAAATCAAATAAAATCGATACCATTATATGCAAGTCATTTAATAGGAGGAAATAAGTGCAAGGATTAATCATAAGTAACATAGCTGACCAATACACAATAGAAACTAAAGAACAAACCATAAAATGCATGGCAAGAGGCAAATTTAAAAAAGAAGAAATTAGCCCAGTAGTAGGAGACCTGGTAGAAATTGAAATAGTAGATGAGGCAAAACAAGAAGGAATAATCACAAAGATACAAGAGCGTAAAAACTATAGCAAACGACCAAAACTAGCCAACATCACACAAGTAATCTTAGTGGTATCAGCAAAAATGCCAAAACCAGATTTACTCATGCTAGACAAACAATTAGCATATGCACATGCCCAAAAGATAACACCTGTTATTGTATTAAACAAAATTGATTTAAAAGAAGTAAAAGAAATTAGAGAAATCTATGAGAGTATTGGCTATCCAATTATTGAAACCAATGCCAAAACAGCAGAAGGAGTAGAAGAGTTAAAACAAAAACTAAAAAACCAAATTAGTGCTTTTTCTGGAAACTCTGGAGTAGGAAAATCCACTCTTTTAAACCAAATCTTCCAAAAGCAACTAACCAAGCAAGGAGAAATCAGCAATAAAAATCAAAAAGGGAAAAATACCACAACAGCCATTCAACTCTATAAAATAGACCAAAACACTTATATCGCGGATACGCCAGGCTTTTCCACTTTTGATATTTACGAGATAAGCAAAGAAGAATTATATGAACATTTTATTGAATTTGTGCCTTATGAAAATCAATGTGCCTATGTAGGGTGTAGCCATATCAAAGAGCAAGAATGTGGTATCAAGCAAGCAGTAGAAAAAGGAGACATTAGCAAACAACGTTATCAAAATTACAGTAAAATTTATCAAGATTTAAAAGAAAAGGAGGAACACAAATGGTAGAAGTATCAACATCCATTTTAACCGTAGAACCAGAAGGAGCCATCCAAAAATTTTATAACTTAGAAACAGCCCATACCGACTATTTTCATATTGACGTAATGGACGCAAAATTTGTAGAAAAAGATACTAGCAAAATGATGCTAGAGTATGCACAAACTATTAAACAAATATCGAACTTACCATTAGATGTGCATCTAATGGTAGAAGACGTAAAAAAATACATTGAGGAATATGTACCATTACAGCCAAATCGAATCACTTTTCATTACGAAGCGGTAAAAGAAAAAAAAGAGTTAATGGAATGCATAGAGCAAATCAAGCAAGAAAACATAAAGGTGGGAATCTCCATTAAACCAGGAACCAAGCTAGAAGAAATCTATGAAATATTACCCTATATCCACATGGTATTAATCATGACAGTAGAACCAGGAAAAGGGGGACAAAAGTTAATACCAGAAACATTAGAAAAAATAAAACAACTAAAACAATATATCATACAAAATCAAATAGAAGTAGACATTGAAGCAGACGGTGGTATCAACCAAGAAACCATCAAGCAAGTAAAAGAAGCGGGAGTAGATATTGTAGTAGCAGGAAGTGCTATTATCAACGCGAAAAATTATGCACAAGCAATACAAGAATTAAAAAAGGAGTAACAAAATGGAATTAAAAACAGACATTATACCAAAATACTACGCAATATTATCAAAAGAAATGCCAGAATTTTTAAAAGACTATATCCATACACCAGAAATGCAAAGAATTGCAAGAACAGGGATTGACTGTGGAACCAGTTATACTAAAATTTTTCATAACAAATTCTATTACTCTAACCTAGAACATAGTATTGGAGTTGCCTTAATCATATGGAACTTTACCAAAAGCAAAAAGCAGACCCTAGCAGGACTTTTTCATGATATTGCAACACCTACTTTTAAGCATTGTGTAGACTTTATGAATGGGGACCATGAAACACAAGAATCAACCGAAGAGCCAACTACCCAAATTCTTGCACAATCCAAAGACATCATGCGATTACTAAAAAGAGATGGGATTCAATTAGAAGAAGTAGCAGATTATCATATCTATCCCATTGCAGATAATGATACACCAAAGCTTTCAGCAGACCGACTAGAATATACCTTCATGAATGGTATGTTCTTTAAAGAAATATGGGGAATCGAAGAAATAAGGGAAATCTATGAGAACCTGGAAGT
>CAOJXM010000109.1 GCA_948465625.1 uncultured Clostridium sp.
TTATTTTATTTGCCATTTGAACCGTTTGTTCTAAATCCTCACACATATAAATTGCTAATTCTTTTTGTTGCTCCTCTAATTCTTCTTTTACTGCTTGAAATATTTTATCGGCTGTTTGCCCTACTAAAACTAATCCTTTTACTTTTCCTACTACTGGCTTTGCCATTGGTTGATAGTCTAAATGTTTGTCATATCCCCCTGCAATTAGTATGATTTCTTCTGCAAATGCGTTTAACCCTGCAATGGTTCTAGTTGGGCTAGTTCCAATGGAATCATTATACCATTTAACCCCATTAATTTCTCTTACTAATTCCAAACGATGTTCTACTCCATTAAAGTCTGTTATGGCTTCTAGCATTTGTTCTGAATCCACTAAAGTTTTGGTTGCTGCAATGGCAGCACATATATTTTCATAATTGTGTTTTCCCCTTAGTTTTACTTTGTTTACACTTACCAAATGTTTTCTTAATTTGTCTTCACATTCTTTTATTACGGTATCATCTAAAATAATACCATCTTCCAATTTTTGGCTACTGCTAAAAAATACAACTTTTCCATTTGCTTCTTTTGCAAATTCCTTTGTTATTTCATTATCATAATTTAATACTACAATTCCTTTTTCAGTTTGATTTAAAAAGATATTCTTTTTAGCATTAATGTATTCTTCATAAGATTTATGTACATTTAAGTGATTTGGAGTTACATTGGTTACAACAGCAATGTCTGGGCTTTCTTCCATATGCATCAATTGAAAACTACTTAATTCTAATACTACAATGTCTTCTGGTTTCATCTCCTTTAACTTGGTAAACAAAGGTGTTCCAATGTTTCCGCCTAAATAGCAATGATAGCCTGCTTGTTTTAAGATTTCGTAAATCAATGTGGTTGTTGTGGTTTTTCCATCACTTCCCGTTACACCAATTACCTTACAAGGTATCATTTTTAATAATAATTCTATTTCTGAAGTAACAATGGCTCCTCTTTGTTCTTCTTGTTCTAAGGCAGGTTGATTTGGCATACAACTTGGTGAACGAAGGATTAAATCAAATTGATTCAATTTGGATAAAGAATCTTTTCCAAACGAAAATTCAAAATTATATTCTGTAATTTGATCCATGATATTTTTTGGTATTTCTTCTATTCCTCTATTATCAAAAACAGTTACTTTTGCTCTTAAATCATGAAAGTATTTTAATAATGGTAGGTTACTTACTCCTAGTCCAATGATAGCTACTCTTTTGTTTGTTACATAACGATTAAATTCTTCTAACTTTTGATTGGTAAACTCCATTCTTTCTTCCTCCTAAATTGTCGTCAAAATTTTTAAATTTTCTAACACCTTATTGGTTGATTCTTCTATTGTTTTACAATCGGTTACATCTAACACAATGGTTTTCTCATGCAAGTGATAAAACCCTGCTTTTTCTTGTAGTTCATCTCTTTTTTGGATATTTTCTTTTATTTCTTCTTTTGGTATTTTACCTTTATATTGTATGTATTTCCTGTTTACTCGTTCCTCTAAAGTAGCCGTTATGAAGAAATGATAATCGGTATCTGGGTAAATTTCCATGATGCTTCTTCCTGCTATAATGACATTGCTTGTATTTTTTAATTCCTCAATTAGATTGCGTGCAAATGCAAATAAAGCTCGATTATCTGCATTCCCACCTACTACCGAAACAGCCATTGACGCTTCTTTGGACTGTATTTTTTCTTCTTCTATCTCTTTTCCTACTACATATATTTTCGTTTCTTGATTTTCTATTTTGATTTCCACTTTACATTCATCCATAACTTGCTTGATATCAATATTTTCTGTTTCTTTCTTAATATCTTTTATGTTCTCTTTATTCTGTAAAAAGGCATATACAATAGCTCGATACAAGTTTCCACCATTGACTAATATGGTATTGGGTAACTGTTTTACTAATCGCCTACAAATGGATGTTTTTCCTGACCCTACTGGGCCTTCTATTCCCATTACAATATGATTCAAATTTTATCCCTCCCTGTTGTTTTTTCCTATATTTTTTAATGAAGATGTATTAGTAGAGAAATACTTTGCTTGTCTATCATATTTTCAATAGTTTTTTCTGTATCTCTCATAATTTAAACTCCTATCTCATAATTTATTTAACATTATTATAAATCTCAAAGCCTAATATTTTTACAATAATTCCCTCTTTATATTGTTTTCCGTTTTCCATTTCTTCTACTGAAGTTAATGAGTGAACTTTTGAAATCTTATATAATAATGCTTTATATTCAACAGTTCCGCCATCCTTCAAGTGCATTGGGATTGGTACTAACAAAATCAATAAAACAACAATTACTGTTACTATTATTACTTTCTTTTTCATCTAACACATCTCCTATCAATTTTTAATCTTCTCGACAACTTTAGTATTTATTGCTTTATTATAACATTATTATCATAAAATGTATATGAAAATAATCAAAAAAATAATAAGCCAAAAAGATATTTGTAATTCTCTTTTTTGACTTATTTTCTATTTTTTCCATTTCCATGAATATTTTTCATTTTTTTGTTCAAAATATAAGTAAGAAAGAAATGGAGGTGCTTTTTAATGGCAAAGAACAACAAAAACCAAAACAACGAAAAGTCAAACAAACAAAATCAAAACAACGAGAAACAAAACAACAATAATAACAAATAGTTGTATGTTAGAAAAACAAAGACTCTATATGATTGATAGAGTTTTTGTTTTTCACTTTCTTATTTTTAAAAATACTCTTGACAAATTTTAAAGATAAAGATAAAATAAGTTTAGTTAAAAATATTCCTCTTTAGCTCAGTTGGTAGAGCGCTCGGCTGTTAACCGATAGGTCGTTGGTTCAAGTCCAACAAGAGGAGCCAAACCCAGAAGTTATGATATATCTCTTTTGGGTTTTATTTTTTACTTTGCATATTATAAAAGGCTCTCTTTTTGTTTTATTTGGAAAGGAAAAAAATAAAAGGATTGCATTTCTGCAACCCCATTTCTTACTTAAATATTTCTTTTACCTTTGGCAATAAATAATGGCTTCCACCGCGTTCCTTTACATTTTCCACCATACTTACCAATAATAATTGATTATTCTTATTCTCATTTACCTTAAAAACATTAAACCAACCTAATTCTGTACCTGCAGTATCCTCTTTTGATTGCTTTATTTCTGCTGTTCCTGTTTTTCCTGCTATCGTAACTCCTTGTATTTTTGCACTATGTGCTGTTCCTTTTGCATCTTCTACCACTTGAACCAAATCATCTCTTATAATTTGTGCTGCTTCCTTCGTAAATGCATTTTCAATCCAATATTTTGGTAAAGCATCTTCTTTATATTCCAAATATGGTTGTATCATATTTCCTTCGTTTACAAAAGCAGAATAAATTGATGCCATATGTAGCGGATTTACCAATACTTTTCCTTGCCCATACCCTGTATCTGCTAATTGTACTTCTGAAGCAATCTTGTTCTTATCTGCAAATTGCGACTTACTCATTCCTTGTTCAAAAGATAATTCCTTATCAAATCCAATCTTTTGCAATTGCTCTGCCAAAGTATCAGCCCCTATTTTAATAGCTGATTTTGCAAAATAAATATTATCCGAATTAATTAAAGCATTTCTTAAATTTACATTATCTCCATATTCTACTAAGGTAGTAACTTTGTAACTTCCCCAACTTGAATCCTTTTGCCAACTTAATCCGCTTCTTCCATAATTTTCATCTGCATTCATTTTTCCTGTTGTCAATCCAATAGCTCCAATAACTGGTTTAAAAGAAGAACCTGGTACCCATGTAGCTTGATATCGATTATACATTGGCTTATTACTATCTTCTTTTAAGGTATTCCACTTTGTATTAGACATCCCTAGTACAAAATCATTAGAATCATATGCAGGTGTACTTACCAATGCTAGTACTTCTCCTGTTTTTGGGTTAATCGCAACATTAGCACTATTATCCATTTTAAATTGATTATAAATTTTCTCTTGTAATTTTACATCAATCGTTAATTTAATATCTTCTCCATTTTTTAAATCATTTTTGGCTATGGTTTCTTTTCGATTTCCTCTACTATCCATTAAATAGATTTCACAGCCATCGGTTCCTCGTAATCTGTCTTCATATAGCTTTTCTAAACCAGATTTTCCTATCACACTTTTTGCACTATAACTTTTTCCTGCATTTTTCTCTAAATCCTCTGCACTTACATTTTGCACATATCCTACTAAGTGCGAAATTTTTTCTCCTAATGGATATACCCTTGCTTTTACTTCATTTATCTTTATTCCTTTTATCTGCAAAATTGCATCTTTCAAAGCCTGATTGTTTTTCGGAAAACTCTTTAATGGTACAAAGGTATCCTCTTTTACATACGATGCTTGTAAAGCTTTATTAATATTTTCTACAGGCATCTCTAGTAGCTCTGCTACTTTTGCAATATCTTCTTGCTTCTTTTCACTCATCTTACCTGGTACCAATCCTGCTGAATATATATTTCCTTGTCCTGCTAACACAACACCATTTCTATCTAATAATTGCCCTCTTTGTGAAGATAATGTAGATACACGTACTTTATCATCTTCTCCTATTTGTGTAAATATCAACTTTTAAATCCATACCA
>CAOJXM010000110.1 GCA_948465625.1 uncultured Clostridium sp.
AGCAATTTGCAGAAATGCAAGTAAGTGCAAACCAAGGTACTTATCGTGCTGTATCCGACACAAAAGATTTATATGCATCAATTGATAAAGATATTGATATTTTAGAAGGTCAAATTAGAAAAATGAAAACCAAAAGAGATAAACAAACAAGAGAGGATTCCATTAAACAAAAAGAATTAGCAAATGGAATGGTAAAAGAGATGGAAATAGAAGATGAAGTAATCAAAACCATTTATTATGAAGCAAAACCAATGGCAGTAGAAGATGCAAAATTAAAATTACAAGAAAGACCACAAAACATATTCTACACCTTTATTAATATTGATACCAATCGAGTAAATGTAATATTTCGATTAAAAGATTCTAAAAATTATGGTTTAGTAGAGCCAGAAGCATAAAAAATATCAATTAGGTAGGTTTAAAAGAATCTACCTTAATTTGTTTAAGAGGGGAAATATGGTAAATATAAAATTTGAAGAAATGTTAAAAATGCTAAGAACAGACAAGGGTTGGAGTACTTATGATTTGGCTGAAAAAATAAATCATTCAGGAGTAAATGAAAAAAGTATTCGAAAATGGGAAATTGGTTTAGAATATCCAGAAGTAGATGTAATTTACAAATTGTCAGATTTATACAGCGTTCCATCTGAAGATTTATTTATGGCAAGGCAACTTAGCTTAGAGGGCGGATTAGAAGGAATCAACAAAAGATTTATTAAATGCCTATGTTTTTGGTTGGGAGTTTCTATGAAGGTAGCATTAGTAATTGAAATACTAATTTATGTATTTGCTTTAGTCATTGCATTTGCCTTTATCCATTCAGCAGGAAGTAGGTTTGCTTAATGGAGACCAATAACAGGACATTATCGAATTTAATCCAACTTAAAAGAAAGGCAGGAACACTATCCTGCCTTTTTATGTAATAAAAAAACAAAATAATATCCCTGTCTAAAAAATCATTAATTACAACTATTTACCAATCATTTGATTTTCAGCTTGTTGAATTAATTTTCTTACCATGTTACCACCGATTCTACCAGCGTCTCTAGCTGATATATTTCCGTTATAACCATCTTTTAAAGTTACACCAACTTCGCTAGCTACTTCATATTTGAATTTATCTAAAGCTTCCATAGCTTCTGGAACAACTTTTATATTGTTATTGTTTGATGATGCCATTATTGTTTCACCTCCTGCTAAATTTGATTTTTTTATGCAATGTAAAAACTTTACTGCTTTTACAATACATATCATGTGCAATATTTTGTTTTTTAAACAGGAAATTTTTGGAACAAATCAAAACTTTCACAATTTAAAAAAACATAGTCATATTTTAACCAAATTTGCAAATAATATAACAAAATATTAAGAAATGTTAAAAAAATAAAAAAACGTTGAAGATACAAGCAAAACATGTTATAATACTTAGCATAAAGGGAGCGTGAAAGAAATGAGCAAAGAAGAAAATAAAGTAGAACCAAGAACATTACCAGGATTTATGGAGTTATTACCAAACGAACAAATCCTATTTAATAAAATAAAAAAAACAATACAAGAATCATATGAAATGTATGGATTTTTACCATTAGATACACCAGTTATAGAAGATGCAAAAGTACTACTTGCCAAAGCGGGAGGAGAAACGGAAAAACAAATTTATCGCTTTACAAAAGGAGAAAACGACTTAAGTCTAAGATTTGATTTAACAGTACCACTTGCCAAATATGTGGCACAATACTATAATCAATTAAGTTTTCCTTTTAAAAGATATCAAATTGGTAAAGTATATCGAGGGGAAAAAGCACAAAGAGGTAGATATCGTGAATTTTACCAATGTGATGTAGATATTATAGGAGATGGGCAACTAAGTATCATCAATGATGCTGAAATACCTAGCATTATCTATCACACCTTTAAAAAACTAGGATTTGATGAATTTACGATTTGCATCAATAATCGAAAAATCTTAAACGGATTATTTGCTAGTTTACAATTAGAAGAAAATTCACAACTCATTTTAAGAATTATTGATAAAATCGATAAAATAGGTGCAGAAGAAGTAGCAAAAGAATTAAAAGAAATCAAATTATCAGAAGAACAAACACAAACCATAATGAAATTTATAAAAATAGAAGGAAAAACTGATAGTAAAATAGAGCAATTAGAGAAATTAAACATTCAAAACGAAACCTTTATTACTGGATTAGAAGAATTAAAACAAGTTATAAAATACATACGAATTTTTGAAATACCAGAAGAAAACTTTACAATTGATTTAACCATAGCAAGAGGTTTGGATTATTATACAGGAACGGTATACGAAACCTTCTTAAATCAATATAGAAAATTAGGAAGTATTTGCTCTGGTGGAAGATATGATAACTTAGCAGAATACTATACGGATAAAAAATTACCAGGAGTTGGTATCTCAATTGGACTTTCTCGATTATTTTTTCAATTAATGGATAATAATATAATAAGTGCAGAAAATGAAGCAATGGCAGAAGTACTGATTATTCCAATGGAAGACCAGTATGAAATGTGTGTAGAAGTAGCAACAAAGTTAAGAGAAAAGGGAATAAAGGTACAAATCAATGTAGAAGATAAAAAGGTAAAAAATAAATTTAAATATGCAGATAAATTAAAAGTAAAAAAAGTAATTGTCATAGGAGAAGAGGAAGTACAAACTGGTTTACTTACTTTAAAAAACATGGAAACAGGCGAGCAAGAAAAGCTTACCATTGAAAAAGTAATTGCAAAATTACAAAAGTAACATAATTTATAGAAAAATAGTTGAAATTATATTATTGTTGTAATATAATTGTAACACAAATGTAATATTATAATTCAGAAGGGAAGATTAAAATTGTTTGGATTTGGTCAAGATATAGGAATCGATTTAGGAACTGCAACTGTAATTGCATATGTAAAAGGGAAAGGGATTGTTTTAAGAGAACCTTCTGTTGTAGCGATTGATAATAACACACAAGAAGTATTAGCAGTAGGGCAAGAAGCAAGAAGAATGCTTGGTAGAACACCAGGAAACATTGTTGCGATTAGACCGCTAAAAGATGGTGTTATCTCAGACTATACCGTTACTGAAAAAATGTTAAAACACTTCATTAGCAAAGTATGTGGGAAATTTATTTTTTCACCAAGAATTATGATTTGTATCCCATCACGTGTTACAGAAGTAGAAAAAAAGGCTGTTATTGATGCAGCTTCAAGAGCAGGAGCAAGACGTGTTTATTTAATAGAAGAACCAATTGCAGCAGCAATTGGGGCAGGAATTGATATATCAAAACCTTATGGAAATATGATTGTTGATATTGGTGGTGGAACCACAGATGTAGCAGTTATTTCATTAGGAGGTTCTGTTGTTAGTACATCATTAAAAGTAGCAGGTGACAAATTTGATGAAGCAATTGTAAAATATATTAAAAGAAAACACAATGTAATAATAGGAGAAAGAACAGCAGAAGATTTAAAAGTAAACATTGGCTGTGTGTACCCTAAAATTCAAGATATAGAAATGGATATTCGAGGACGTGATTTATCAACTGGTTTACCAAAAACTGTTTCAATTCATTCTCATGAAATGATGGAAGCATTAAGTGAACCTGCCATGATGATTGTAGATGCAGTACATTCTGTGTTAGAAAGAACACCACCAGAACTGGCTGCAGATATTAGTGATAGGGGGATTTATATGACTGGTGGCGGATGTTTAGTAGACGGTTTAGATAAACTATTACAAGAAAAAACAGGAATTAATGTGATGATTGCACAAGATACGGTATCTTGTGTAGCGTTAGGAACAGGAAAGGCATTAGATAACTTAGATAAATTAGACGGAAAATAAAGTGATTTAAGTAGTATAAAATTGTTTATACTACTTTTTTTAAAAGCTATGAATTGTGATATTTACTAACTATTTTCATAAAGAATTATAAAACTATTGATTTTTTTAAAATTTATTGATATTATTTTATAGAAATAAATGATACAAAAGAAGACTGTGATTAAAAACACATTGAAAGCCTTGTAAGAGTATACATAGAGGCCAAAAAACAAAGGAGTTGAAAAAATGAAAAGAAATAGACAAGAAAAAGGTATTACTTTAATAGCACTAGTTATAACAGTAATAGTTTTATTAATATTAGCTGGGGTTGCAATTAATGCAATTACTGGTGATAATGGAGTGATGAATAAAACACAAATAGCTGTAGAAGAAACAAATAAGGCAAAAATAAAAGAAGAAATCGAGTTAGAAATTGTAGCTTTACAAATAGATAAAATTGAAATTACAAAAGAAGATATTGTTAAAATGCTGGAGACAATGGGAGGAATTGTATTAACATATGATGAAAATAGCATAGATGGAGAATATAAAGATTATCAAATTGTGATAGATGAAAATAATGAAGTTACAATAGGAGGAAAATTGACTGGTGCCAAGCCCAATATTGATTTTATAGTATCAACAACAGAAAGTGGGGTTGATAGTGTAGAGTTAACTGTAATTGCAACAACAACAGAAGGAGAGATAAAATCGCTTGAGTCATTAGATGGACTTACTCCAATATCAGGAGCTGATACTTCAGAAATAAAATATAACATTACT
>CAOJXM010000111.1 GCA_948465625.1 uncultured Clostridium sp.
AAAAATAGCACCTATAAAGTGCTATTTCATAATTTCATAAAAGTTTTTAAAGCTATATCCTTGCCCTCGTAGATAAGCAATCACATCTGGTAAGGTTTCATAAGTCAATATCTTATCTCCTGCATCATGCATTAAAATAACTACTGCATTTTTACTACCTACGGTATCGATTACATTTTGTAGCAGTGCCTCTTTTGTTTTGGCTCCTGCTGCATCTTGGCTTAAAGCATTCCAATCAATATAACATATCTGATTTTGTGCTAACAATTCTTTTGCTTCTGCTTTTATATTTTTGTATTTTCCACCAGGAAATCCACCAGGAAAACGAAATAAATGCCCATCATAATCCATTCCTAATGCCTCTTTTATAGCATTTTGTGTTTGGTTATACTCATCTAATACTGCTTGTGGACTTGAGTAGATAGATGCATAATTATGAGAATATCCATGATTTGCTATAAAATGTCCTTCCTCATAGGCTCTTTTTACTAAACTTGGATTTTTTTGTACTCTACTTCCTAATACAAAAAAGGTAGCTTTAATATTTTCTTGTTTTAATAAATCCAGTATCAATGGCGTTACCGTTTGCGATGGACCATCATCAAACGTTAAGTAAGCCACTTTTTCTTCTGAATGATAAATATTTTTCATACGGTCAAAAGTTGCCTCTGTAAAGACTGGTTTCATTGCAACTTGTGCAATATGTTTTGTTTTTACAAGATTCATCTGTGCAATGGTATTTTCCTTCTCTTTGTCTTGTATCTTTCCTATTCCTTTTGAATCCATTAATCCAAAGAAATGTGTTTTTAATAGCACAATTAGTAGTATCATTGCTAATACTACTAATATGGTTATGATTACTTTCTTTTTATTTAGTGTCTTTACTTCTATTAATTCATACATTTCTTCAACATCCTTTATTCCAATCCTTTATTTTGTTTTGCTGCTTTTACTAAGGCTTTAAACAGTGGTGCTGGTCGATCTGGTCGTGATTTTAATTCTGGGTGGAACTGCCCTGCAATAAAGAAATCTTGAGATGGTATCTCTACAATTTCTACTAATTTGCCATCTGGTGAAGTTCCTGAACAAATCATACCTGCTTTTTCTATTTGTTCTTTATAATTATTGTTAAATTCAAATCGATGTCTGTGTCTTTCTGAGATTTGTGTTGCTTGGTAGATTTCTTCTGCTAAGGTTGCTTTTTTTATTGTACATGGATAGGCTCCTAATCGCATCGTTCCACCTTTTTTATCTACTCCAATCTGCTCATCCATGATATGGATAACTGGATTTTTACAGTTTTCTTCAAACTCTGCTGAATTCACATCTTCTAGCCCTAATACATCTCTTGCAAATTCTACTACTGCCATTTGCATTCCCAAACAAATTCCTAAAAATGGAATATTGTTTTCTCTTGCACATTTTATGGTTTGTATTTTTCCTTCAATTCCTCTATTTCCAAATCCACCTGGTACTACTACTCCATTTAATCCTTTTAGCATTGCAGGTGCACTTTCTTTTGTTATCGTTTCAGAATCGATATATTTAATCTCTACTTTTATATTATTAGCAAATCCACCATGTTGGATTGCTTCTGCAACAGAAAGGTAAGAATCTTCTAATTGCACATATTTTCCAACAATTCCAATGGTAACTTTCTCATCATCACGTGCACGAATATTTTTTATCATTTCTTCCCATTCTTTGTTGTTTGGTTCTATTTTATCTAGTTTTAAATAATTGCATACTTCTTTTGCTAATCCTTCTTTTTCTAACATTAATGGCACCGCATACAAGCAATCTGCTGTTTTATTTTGAATAACACTGGTTTTTCTAACATTACAAAACATAGCTAGCTTATCTTTTACTGCTTCTGGTATCTCGTTTTCGGTTCTACATACCAATATATCTGGCTTAATTCCTAATCCTTGTAATTCCTTTACTGAATGTTGAGTTGGTTTTGATTTGATTTCGTTTGAACCAAAGATATATGGTAATAGGGTTACATGAATGTAGATGACATCTTCTTTGTCTTTTTCTAATCCAATTTGTCTTATGGCTTCTAGATATGGTAAACCTTCGATATCTCCCACAGTTCCACCAATTTCTGTAATGACAATATCAATATCGCTATTTTCAAAATTATATATCTTTTCTTTGATTTCGTTTGTAATATGAGGAATGACTTGTACCGTTTTTCCTAAGTAATCGCCTCTTCTTTCTTTATTGATAACATTGGAATAAATTCTTCCTGTTGTAATGCTTGAATTTTTGGTTAAATTCTCATCAATAAATCTTTCATAATGTCCTAAGTCTAAATCGGTTTCTGCTCCATCATCGGTAACAAAAACTTCTCCATGTTCATATGGACTCATGGTTCCAGGGTCTACATTTATATATGGGTCAAATTTTTGTATGGTTACTTTGTATCCTCTATTTTTCAATAATCTTCCTAGTGATGCTGCTGTAATTCCTTTTCCTAATCCTGATACAACTCCTCCTGTAATAAAAATGTATTTTGTATTCATCTTATTCTCCCTTCTAAAAAACCAAAAAATAGATTAATAAAAATTCCGTCAAAATCGGTTTTTTTTTAATCTATCTTAAAAACTATATTTCTATCATAGCACGAATAAAAACATTTTGCAACATTTTTCGAAAATATTTATTTTTCCTTTATAATCATTGGTTCGAAAGACTTGCTATATCATTTATGTGGCACCTCTCATTTCCAATTGTTCCAGTATTAACTAATGTTGTATTTAAACTGTTTTGCCTAGAATAATCGCTATCTCCAGAATACTTTTGTATAAATACGATTGCTGTATCCCACGCATAACTATTTATCAAATCACTAGGAATCATAACCACCCGTAAAACGGGTGGTTTGTTCAGCCCTAAAAGGGCATATAACATTACCAGCGTCTAAAGACGCTGGCTTTCACTCCGTTCAAGCCTTGGCGTAATGACTACTTTAGCAAACCCTTAAAAGGGTTATAATATTCTCTTTTTGTTAATTTATCTTCTAGTACATCTTCTTTTTCTTGTTCTCTTATGTATTTTCTTATTGTTGC
The DNA here is from genome assembly GCA_948465625.1 of uncultured Clostridium sp. Taxonomy (GTDB): domain Bacteria; phylum Bacillota; class Clostridia; order TANB77; family CAG-508; genus CAOJXM01. The sequence continues at coordinate 3,075 of CAOJXM010000111.1, forward strand.
TTCATTTAGTCCTACTGTACTCACATAATATCCTGTTGCCCAAAAGTTACTATTCCCAAACTTATTTCTTAAATTTCCATGTTTTTGAAATATCATCATTGCACTTTTTCCTTTTAAATATCCCATAAAACTTGATATATTTTGTTTTGGTGGTATTGATAACAGCAAATGTACATGGTCTGGCATCATATGCCCTTCTATTATCTCTACTCCTTTCCATTTACACAAATCTTTTATATATCCTTGTATATCTTCTCTTAATTTGTGATATATTATTTTTCTCCTGTATTTTGGGATAAATACTATATGATATTTGCAATTCCATTTTGTATGTGCTAAACTATTTGCCATGAGGCATCTCTCCTTTCATATTTTATCGGCTTGAACACCAATATTATATCACTTGGAGAGATGCCTTTCTATAAGTTTTCAACCTCACCCGCATAGCGGGCGGTTATTGTTTCACTTTGTTTCACAATGCTAAAGCGTAATATAATAGGAGTATTTCTATATAAAAATACTCCTATTAAAACCAATAATTATTTAATTATTCAAAAGTAACAAAATTTCCAGATAAAACAGTACCTACTATGCTTTCGCCATTTCCGGCTTTTCCACCATACCTAGTTGCTCCACCTCCGGCAACATTTATTGAGCAATTTGGTTTTTCATTTCCATTAACGAAAACAGAAACAATACCTCCACCTCCGGCTACCACAACAGCACCAATATACATCCCATCCTGTTGCCCCAGAAGCATTTATAGTTCCATTGCCATTTAATGTTTCGCAATAAATTACAACACATCCACCTCCATTTGCTCCATCAGCACTAGAACCGCCATCATGCCATGCGTTTCCTCCTTTTCCGCCGCCCCAGCTAGTTCCGTGTTTTTCCAGCGTTTGAGCCACCACTATGACCTGGTCTCATAGCTCCACCAGAACCACCACCAGAGCTCAAGAAATCATCATCTGTTGATGCATTAGCTCCTACTCCTCCACCACTTGAGCCTCCTGTGGCTCCAGTCTCACTTATATATTCATAAGTTCCATCTTTATTTTTCCATAAAAATACATTTTGACCGTTCTGATGTGACTGTTGCTCCACTCATATTTACAGTTCCATCTATAGTGAGTGTTTTTGTGCAATATATTATAAAACCTTTCCCTTCTATTGATTTTAAGGTATATTCATTAGCTAAATTTAAATTTCCATCTACTAAGAGTACTACTGTTTTTTTCTCGGATTCATATGAATTTCCACATGTATATACTGACTCGTTATACGATAATCCTGTTATCTCTTTATCAGTTCCATCCAAATTCAAATCCCCTTGATAGTATACTACATCTAAATCGTATTTTTCTTCCTTTACTTCTGTTCCAATTTTTCCTAAAACCTTTACCCTAGTTTCTCCTGGAGAATTTATATCAGAAATTGCTGATAATAAAGACTCACTTTCTTGTAATAAATTACTAATAGATTTTGTTTCAATTCTAATCCTATTATTTTCTCCTACAGCTTTAAATCTATAT
>CAOJXM010000112.1 GCA_948465625.1 uncultured Clostridium sp.
GAGCTAATTCTGGAATTGCTTCCATTTGTTTTGCCATTGCTTCAATTTTATCAAAATCATTTAATAATCGTAACATATCTTCTAAAGTAGGCATATCTCCATTATGTAATCTTGGATACATTACTTTTAGTAAAATAGATAGGTTTTCGATTGCTTGTGCAGCTGTGTTTTCGCGAAAGGCTTGTTCTACATCAATATGAGTGCTAGTATACATGCCTTTTAATACAGATGATATAGCAATTGCAGTTAAGGCAGGGTCATCAAACATAAATGGGTTTAAACCAATAGAGTCTGGATTGTTTGGGTCAATTAGGTTGACTTTAATATTAAAGTTTTTTGCTACATCTAACATATGTGATGTTGATTCAAAGTCAGGGGAGATGGCGGTTAGACCAATATCTCGATAGACCATTCCTTTAGAACTAACATCAGATAATATCATTTTTTTCATATAGGCTTTGTAAATTGCTTCTTTACCAACGGTTGGTGCTAATAGTTTTAAGTTAAAATTATCATTTAAGTATTCATTACTGTATGGTTTTACTAAATGAGCAATTCCTGTTTTTAAAGCAGTGTAACCCATTTCTTTTGAAGCTTCTTTAAAGAAGAATTTCTTTTCTAAGTCTCTTGCTACCATTGGTTCAAATACCATGGTAGTTTTACCAGTACCAGAGCCACCAATAACAAGGGTTCCTTCAAATCTTCTAAGTTCTGGAACTCTAGCTGGTTTTCCGTTAATTTTATCTTGACATAGTACAATTTCGCAAGTATATGGTCCCATTCCAGCATTTGGGTCAGATAAATCAATTCCTTTGTAATCTACAATACCATCACGAATATCCTTATTTTCATTAAGTCCAGTAAATAACCACTTAAATAAAGGATAAAAGGTTACCAGTGGTAAGTAAATGGCGATGGATTGAAAAGCTGGTTTAATTAACTCTGGAAATTGGGTAACAATTTCTGCATAATTTGGTACAGAAATAAATAGTAACCACAATAAAGCATTAATCCATTGTACTGCCATAGAAATACCTACTACATATAAGGTAACACAATATACATATAAAAGTAGTACTTTCATTTTATTTGATTTTATAAATTTGGATGGACCAGAAAATAGAAATGCAAGAATTGGACAAGCAATTGCAAAGGTATAAGTAATTGGTCCCCAATAAGAAAGGGAAACGCCTGTTAAAAACATCATTACCATTTCTATGATTCGATCCACACATATGTATATGGTTAATAAGGTAAAAATATAAGTTACAAAGGTGTTTCGGTCAGTTCCTAGCCATTTTAAAAATTTATCTATATATTTCAATTTTATCCCTACTTTCAATTATAATCCTACATATCTATTATCCTACAAAATGTCGAAAAAAACAAGGGTTTTTGAAGAAAAAATGATAAAATATTACTGGTTTTATGATATGACAAAAAGATGACAAATGAATGACAATTACATAACATTTACGAAAATACTTGAAATCAAACAGACAGATATGATATAAAATGCATAGAGCAAGAAAAATAGGTAAAACTATAGAAGAAAGATAGGAGAGGAACGAAATGGAGAAAATTTTAGAAAGAAACAATCAAGGGATTACGCTAATAGCACTTATTATCACGGTAATTATCATGCTAATTTTGGCAGGAATTACCATGAATATGATAGTAGGAGACCATGGGATATTAACCAAAACGAATGAGTCAAAAAAAATAGCACAAGAAGCACAACAAAATGAAGCTAATATGTTGAATAATTTATATGAAGAAATGAATACAATTATTTCAAATGGAGGAGGAAATGAACAAGAACAGCCTTCAGAAGATATTTATGTTTCGTTAAATGGAAACACGTTAAGTTTTTATAATAATGAAAAAGATGCGTATGCAAATGCGGATAGCGAAGAACATTATTATGGGAATGTGAAGAACCTGGATAATTATAGAGATAAATGGGGAAAAGAAAAAGAGAAAATAGAAAAAGTAGTAATTGTTCATCCAATAATGCCGAATGAAAGTGCAAGCTATTTTTATAATTTAACAAATTTAAAAGAAATAGAAAATTTGAACAAAATGGATACTAGAAATGTAACAGTTATGAATGGGATGTTTTATAATTGTAGTAGTTTAACGAGTATAGATGTAAGTGGATTAGATACCAGTAATGTTACAGGAATGAATGGTATGTTTAGTGATTGTAACAATTTGACAAGTATAGATGTGAGTGGATTTAATATAAATAAGGTAACAGATATGAATTATATGTTTTCAGGATGTAGTAGTTTAACAAATATAAATTTAAGAGGGTTTGATACAAGTAATGCTATTCAAATGGAAGGTATGTTTGAGAGATGTAGTAGCTTAACAAGTATAGATGTGAGTGGGTTTGATACAAGTAAGGTAAATGATATGAGTAGTATGTTTGGGGGATGTAGTAGCTTAACCAGCATAGATTTAAGTGGAATTGATACAGCTAACGTAATAGATATGTGGGGCATGTTTGAGGGATGTAGTAGCTTAACCAGTATAGATTTAAGTGGATTTGATACAAGTAAGGTTACTAATATGAGGGAGATGTTTTCAGGATGTAATAATTTGAATAGTATCGATATAAGTAGATTTGATACAAGTAAGGTAACAAGTATGTACCGTATGTTTTATAATTGCAGTAATTTAACGAGTATTTTAGTAGGGATGGCTTGGACAACTGATAATGTTACAGATATGGAAGGTATGTTTACGAATTGTGGTGTAAGTGAAGTAACGATAAAAATGTTGTAAAAAATATTGAAAAATGCAGAGTGAATAGTACTTTGCGTTTTTTTGTATATCTTTTTTCAAATTGTAATGAAAAACAATAGTCAAAAATAAAATAATGGTATATAATATGCGTATAATTTTAAAAAGTAGAAATACTATTATACAAAAGTAGAAAGGATGCCAGATGGAGAGAGTTAAAACAAAGAAAAAAACAGAAAGTTTTATGCAAGGCGTAGCAGCCTTGATGTTTTCACAAATACTAATCAAAGTACTCGGCTTAGTTTATAAAATGTATCTTACCAATCGCCCAGGGTTTGGTGATGCAGGAAATGCCATATACAGTGCAGGTTATTACATTTATGCTCTATTACTAACCATATCTTCAGTAGGAGTACCAAATGCAATTTCAAAATTAGTGTCAGAAAGAATTGCATTAGAGGATTACAAAGGAGCCAATCGAATTTTTAAGGTAGCATTTTGTACCTTTTCTGTAATTGGGCTAATTGCATCTTTTATCTTGTTATTAGGAGCAAAATACATTGCCAATGTTATGGTACAGATACCAGAGGCAGAAATGACATTAGTTGTACTAGCACCATCCATCTTCTTTGTTTCCTTAATTGCAGTCATTAGAGGGTATTTTAATGGAACACAAAGTATGTCTGTTACAGCAAAATCGCAAACATTAGAACAAGTTTTTAAAAGTTTATTGACGATTATTGTAGTAGAAATTGTAGCGATTTTTAGCCAAACCAATACAGCGATTATGGCAGCAGGAGCAAATTTTGCTACCACACTTTCTGTTATTTTAAGTTTTGCTTATCTAATTCTATATTTTAGAAGAAGCAAAAAGTTACCAAATACGAGTAAACCAATTCAAGGAAAAAAATACAGAATGGAAGGTATAAAAACCATTATTAAGAGAATACTATTGGTATCTGCTCCTATGACATTAAGTGCAATTTTATCTTCGCTTAATAAAAATATTGATTCAATGACAGTGGTAAGAGGATTGAAAAATTTCTTACCAGAAGCACAAGCAAAAATGCAATATGGAATATTAAGTGGAAAGGTTGATACTTTAGTATCATTGCCATTATCCTTTAACATTGCGTTTGCTACTGCATTAGTTCCAGCAATTGCAGCAGCAAGAGCAAAGCATGATATGACAACAGCCAATAATCGAGTATCATTTTCGATGTTAGTTACCATTTTAATTGGTTTACCTTGTACCGTAGGAATGGCTATTTTTTCACAAGAAATTTTAGCATTACTCTTTCCAGCACAACCAGAAGGAGTAATCGTATTGCAAATTTCAGCTTTAACCATTATATTTAGTGTACTTATTCAAACCATCAATGGAGCATTACAAGGAGTAGGAAAGATTATGACACCAGCAGTAGCTTTAGGAATTGGTGTGGTTGTGAAATTAGTCTTAAATTTAATTCTAATTCCAATACCTGCTATTGGAATTAATGGAGCGGCAATTGGAAATGTGGCATGTAATGTAATTGCATGTGCAATTGGATTTATTGTATTAAAGAAAAATATGGCGATAAAATTTAAGTTTTCAAAATTTGTATTAAAACCCGTTCTTGCAACCGCTATTATGGCAGTTTGTTCTTATGCAAGCTATTTATTATTAGTAAAATTTTTAGCCATGAAAATAGCAACTATCATTGCATTAGCAATCGCGGTAATTACTTACGCTCTAACACTTGTGGTATTAAAACTATTTACCAAAGAAGAAATTTACATGATACCATTTGGGCAAAAAATCTACAAAGTACTTGAAAAAACTGGAATATACAAGTAAACTAAAAAAGATTGCAATT
>CAOJXM010000113.1 GCA_948465625.1 uncultured Clostridium sp.
ATAAAATATATATTAAAATGATAATAAAAGCAAGGAGTTGAAGGATTTTAATGAAAAAATATAACGATAAGCCTAATCTAGTGGGTAATTTAATTAGAAAAAATCGTATCCAAAATAATTATTCTAAGGCTGCTTTGTCTAGAAAATTACAACTGCTAGGTATTGATTTGGGCGGTACAGAAATTAAAAGAATTGAAGATAACAAACAGATATTAAAAGATTTTGAGTTAATCGGATTTATCAAAATTTTAAATATTGATCTAAAAGCAATACTTGATTTGCTTGATTAAGGACTAGAATAATCTAGCCCTTATTTTTATATCAAAATAGAAATAGTATGATACCCTGCTTTTCCATCTACTGTCAGCCCATTATCTTTTTGAAATTGTTTTACTGCATTTTCTGTGTCTTTTCCGTATTTTCCATCAATTCCAGAATTGCCTAGGTTATAATGTTTATGATTTACTAATCTATCTTGTACCCATTTTACTAATTCGTTTTGGGTAAAGTTTTTTAAGTAATATTGTTTCATGACTGCTTCTGTTTTTGCTCCTTTTACCCCATCTTCCACCAGATTTGTTTTATAGCTTATATTATAAGCACGTTGTAAATTCCTTATGACTTCTTTTTTATTGTCTGTAGATTGAACCTCGTTTGTATTAGAGATGGTTTGTCCTAATTCTTCTCTAATCATATTCAAAAAACGTTCCCACCCTAAATCTAGGGTTCTATGTGGGCAATATTTACCATTAAAGTCTTGATGTTTTTTTACTTTGTCGATTCCCCAACCTTTTTCTTTTAGCTTTTCTGCTATGAACTTCACTGCGTTTTTTTCTGCTAAATCAAATCTATCTCCTCCTGATTTACTATAACATATTTCTATTGCTATACCATATCGGTTACCTTTTCCATTTCGTCCATCTCCTGCATTCCATGCATTTCTATTTTCTTCGATTCCTTGTACGATTTCTTTATCGTCTATTGCATAGTGAAAACTTACTGTGTTGTTATTGTTTTTCATATACTCTACTTCATTTCTTGCTGTTGCATCATTTGCTGTGTTATGTACTACTATAAATTCTGGTTCCATTTCATATGGACATTTTGTATTGTATTTACTACTATCTACTATATTTTTTATTAATTCCATATTATTTTTCCTCCTTTCCTACTTTTCTAATGTCTGCAATTCCTCCTGCTGACATGGTTGCAAAAATACAAGTTACTATTGTTTCTAATACACTCATATCCTCTACTTTAAATACAATACATATAATACTTGCTAAAACTGCTATGATTAAGTTTTGTAAAGGTATGTATTTGTTATCTAACCTCGTTAGTTTGGTTATTTCTCCTGCAATTAGTGTTAAGGCCATAATTATGATTGCTACTGTTATTTCCATAATAATCTTCCTTTCTATTTCATTAATTTTTCCCATTTATCGTGGATGTAGGAGTTTCCTCCTAGTTCGCAATAATGGTCATACATCTCGTATGCTCTTTTTATCCTTATCTCGTTAATTTGCTCGCCTGCTTCTACATCCGATAAAAAGCTAACAAGAAAATTTCTACATTGATTCATATCTAGCTTGTCTAATCTTTTATTTACTTTTGCATTTTGTTCATCTATCTTTTTATAAACTGGTTCGAATCCGTTTATTTATTATTTTTTTACAAAATATACATATAGTTGTAAGTCCAGTTATTAAACCTGCTATCAATCCTATCCAATTTGCTATATTCTCCATACACTTCCTCCTAGTTAATAAAATATCTACACAAATAACTCATGTAGATATTCTTAATTATTTTTATGTTTCGTTTCCTAATATTTCTCTTACAGCTTCTTTTAATTTTTCTGGTACATCATTAATCGTTTTTAAGCCTTTTTGAATTAAGTTAGCATAAATTTTAGCCATAATCTTACACCTCTGTTCCTTCATAAATTTCACATAATGCTAATTGTGTATCAATAATTTGTTGTGATTGCATTAATATAAACTCATCTTTATCATATTGAAGCATATCATATTCATACTCTACATGTGTTTCAAATTCCGTTTTATTTATTCTATCTTCGACTTCAATTTCTTTAATATTCTCATTCAAATAAACACTATATTTATCTATAATTGTATTTTGGGGTTTTACTGTACTTCTTACTTTTTCATATTTTTTCATGTTTTCCTCCTTTAATTCTCTGTTGGAACATATACTAATCGACCACCTATATCAGGCATAAAATCATTCATAATAGTACTTTCCATACAATACATTCCTGCTTCTTGCTCAGAATATAAACAGCCTCCTACCCTATATAAGCATATATTGCTACTCATTGCAGAACATTTGTCTCCTATTGGTGCCTGACTTGTTCCAAAAGCTTTTGATGGTATAAACAGCCAGTCAAATTTTTCATTATACCCAAAAGCTGAAATATAACCACTTGTTTGAGGAACGCATAAGCCAGTATCTTCATAATTTAACATATCGTTTGCACTGTCTGTAAAAGTATTATCTGTAATATATACTTTACCTAAACCATCTACTTTTTTAACATTTAATCCCTCAAGCCACATCGACATATTCCCCCACAAATTTTCTTCGCCACGATACGAAACAATTTGAACTCCATTCGCATTAGTAACAACACCTGATGAATTTCCAAGTGATATTGTTGCACCTGTTTTTTCTGAACAATTGCCATTAAAATTGCCGAGCAAAATTTACATTTCCATCTCCAATCGCTTCTTGTAAGTTAAATGTTGCATATTCGATTAATGTAAGCATTTGTGTTGCTGCAAAAGTAGCTATATATTCTAACTCCCAACCATTTCCTCTATTATTAGCAGACTTCCTCATTCGCTCTCTTGTTAATGCTTGTTCGTCTCCGCATGCGGGAAGTGCATTTGCAATTGAAGATAATTTATGCAGAGTATTGCTAGAGTTTAAGATTTGTTCATCTTCTAACATATATTGATTTGTGGTTGCATTATATAGTGAACCTTCAAATGCTGATTTATAGATGTAGTCTACCTCTTTTCCATTTTTAATAAATGCAGGATGTACTTTAAAGCCTGCTTTTAATGTGTTAGAAACATAATAATTAGCTTTTCCAATATGAGTTCCTAATTCATCTTTTATCAATCCTACTGGAACTACCTTATAGTAGAACTTAGGTTGCCTTACCATAACTTGCACCTTTGTTCCAACTGGATAAGTAACTGAATCTACTTCAACCTCTTGTGTTAATGCACCAGTTGTAGTAAATGCTTCATCTCCATAATAAGCAACTACTTTTCCATCGTCAGTTACGTTACATCTCTTTCTTCTAAAACAATGTATAAAGTCAAAATCTCTTCCTGCTGTTTTTCCTACTGCTCCAGCTAATCGCTTAAACTTGTTAAATGCAAAATCAACTTCAACTCCATAAATATTATTATCGGTATATCCAATAAAGGCTTGTAAATCCGAAATTTGATTTTGCAACTCATTAATATTAGCAATCGTTGCTACTCCTGCTTGATTTACATTTAAAACAACATTTTCTGCATTAGATACTAACATTGTTAATTTTAAATATGCTCCTGTAACAGTTAAATTGTTGTAAGCTGGCATGTATGAACCTTTGCTTGAACTTTTAACACTTGCTACTGCATATAATATTTCATTATCATTTTTATCTTTTGCATATACTCCTACTGAGTTTAAATTATATCCAGTATTTAATGTTAAATTATCTAACGCTGCTTCAAGTTGAACCTCAGTACTATTTATTCTTGTAGTTTTTGCAACGTTAGCTGTTTGTTTTATATTTTCCATGTTTATCATTTCAACTATCTCTTCTTCTGCATAAACATTGTTTGATGTTGATATTTTTGTAAATTCTATATTAGATTGATTTGCAATTAATTTTGCAATCAATTCTTGTCCTTTATTGGTAATTATTAACTTATTAAACTCTGCCATTTTATCCCTCTTTTCTATTAGCATGTAATTTCTATAATACTATAAAGCATAACATTAGATGCCAATTTTGAATTTTGTTTTATTTCAATTGATATATCATTATTTGATTCTATTACCATATTACAAGGAACCATATAATTTAACAAACTTTCTAATTCTTTTACTCGTCCTACATCTTGAAGATGTGTTGTTATTTTTATTCTGTATCCTTCTATTTCAACATTAAAATTTTTACCACATAAAACATTTAATTTTAAGCATAAACTCTTTAATGTATATGGTACTTTATTGTCCATCTTTAGCAAAATTGTCATTCTTCTTGCTTCTATTGTTTCTTCTTTTTTGGTTATGTTATATATTGTTTCATATTTTTTCAAACCATATGATGTTGCTGTTTTTACAATTACTTCTTTTAAAATCTTATCGATTAAATATCTCATACTTTCTATTTCTACATCTTCAGCATCAAATATTTTATTAAACTCAATTACATTTTTTAAATAAGGTGGCATATATTCAACTAATTTCATGCAAATACCACCTCTTTTAATTTTGGTATTTTAAATTTGGATAATTCTATATTTGATGTTACTTCATTTAAAGTAGTATTAGAAACATCTATTAC